>NZ_JBEZGJ010000407.1:0-1003 GCF_040649965.1 Micromonospora sp. NPDC048843 | reverse complement strand
GCTGTCCGGGGCAAATCGACATCGGACCCGTCCGGCGGCACACCCGAATCGGACCGGCCTCCGGTTCGATCCGCCCGAACCACGCACACGCCGAACCAAGCACACAGCGCCCCAACGGAATTTCATGATCCGGCGCAGCCCCGGCCACAGGCCCCAGGCCCCCGAATCCAACCGAAAGTCACCAGCGAAACCGCCACCCCCATCGCCCCTCCGGCCACGTCCTCCCGTGCCCCCGGCCCCCGATTTGGTCGAACCGGGGGGTGGTGAGGTAATCTCTTCGAGCACCCGCTGAGCGGGAGTGCAGCCCTTGGGCCCATCGGTGAAGCCGATCTGCACGGCGGTGACCCGTTCGAAGGCCGATCCGTGCACGGATTCGGGATCCTCGGGGTTGGCATCGCGGATGGCGACGGTCGCGGCGAGCACATTGTTGAGGCCGTCGGAGGTGTTGATCGTGAAGTGCGTGGCCTTGTCCTCGGCGACGTGCCGCATGAACGCACCGGCGAAACAGTCCGCCTGCTGTTCCTTGACGATGACCGGATCCTTGGCGGAGACGATGTGCGACATGGTCTGGATGGCGTGGCCGTATTCGTGGGCGAGCACCATCACCACCGCCATCTTGCCGAAACTGTCCTGCATCATCGGCAACAGCACCGCACGGTCCCAGCCGACCGAGTTGTCCAGCCGGCAGTAGGCGGCATTGACCAAGTGATAGGTCGTGTCCTTACAGAACTGGGTCTCCTGCGATCGCGGTGCCTTCGCACTCCACGAGTAGAACTTCGTGACCGGGGCGAATTCACCGTCGAATTCGTTGTGGTACTCGCCGCGCCAGAAGCTCTGGATGTCGTCGATCGCATTGAGCGCCAACGTGTCCACCGCACCCTTGTCGCCACCGGTGGCGGTGAGCGCGGCGTCCGGGACGTTCGGCCGGGGCCCGCTGGGGCCGCTGGTGGTGGGCAGTCCGGCGACCTGGAAGGGATCGTCGTAGATGGATACGGCATGCCCG
>NZ_JBEZGJ010000406.1:0-1005 GCF_040649965.1 Micromonospora sp. NPDC048843 | reverse complement strand
AGATCCACACCACCCGACGACACCGCCACCGCACCCGGCGACACCGCCACCCGCGCCGCAAACAACTCCGGCAAGCTACGAAAATCCAACGGCCGGTCAGTCCCGTTCCACTCCACGGTCAGTCGCTCGCGCTCGACCGGTGACAACACCGCCACCTGGCCGAGCCGGACGCCCGGGTCGGCAACGACTCCGGAGAGCACCCGCACGAGGCGGCGGCCGAGCGTCGTGACGGACTCCGGGTCGAACAGGTCGGCGCTGTATTCGAGGGACGCGGCCATCCCCGCCGGGGTGCCGTCCTCCCGGTGCCGCTCGAGAAAACGGAACAGCAGGTCGAACTTGGCCGCGTCGAGCGTGACCGGCGCCGCCTCGGCCGAGATGCCGGGCAGGTCGGCGACCGCCTCGGCGGCCTCACCCTGGTCGATGTTGTTGAAGACCAGGCGCACCTGGAACAGCGGGTGTCGGCCGGGCACCCGGGCCGGGTTCAGCGCCTCGACGAGCCGCTCGAACGGTACGTCCTGGTGGGCGTACGCGGCCAGGTCGGTTTCCCGCACCCGGGCGAGCAGTTCGGCGAAGGTCGGGTTGCCGGACAGGTCGGTGCGCAGCACCAGCGTGTTGACGAAGAGACCGACGACGTCCTCGAGGGCGACGTCCGTGCGGCCAGCGACCGGGATACCGATCGGCACGTCGGTGCCCGCGCCCAGCCGGCACAGCAGCAGTGTCACCGCCGCCTGCATCACCATGAACGGGCTCACCCCGTGCGCGCGGGCCAGCGCGACGACGTCGGCGTGCAACCGGGCGGGGATCTCGAAGTTGATCGTGCCACCAGCGCCGGACGGCCGGGCGGGCCGGAGGCGGTCGGTGGGCACCGCGAGTTCATCAGGCATGCCGTCGAGGGCCTGTCGCCAGTACACGAGCTGCCTCGACAGCGGGCTGTCCGGGTCCTCCTCGGAGCCCAGCACCTCCCGCTGCCACAGCGTGTAATCGGCGTACTGCACCGGCAACGGC
>NZ_JBEZGJ010000405.1:0-1009 GCF_040649965.1 Micromonospora sp. NPDC048843 | reverse complement strand
GATCGACGGCGCCGTCGTCACGGTATCGCTCACCTCGGTCGAGTTCGCCGAGACCGCGACGGGCACCCGGATCACGCTCACCGAGCACGGCGCCTATCTCGACGGTCACGAGAAGCCCGAGTGGCGCGAGGAGGGCACCGGCGACCAGCTCGGTGCCCTCGACCGGGAACTGCGCGAAAACTCGCGCGGGTGAACCGGTTACGGCCCCAGATCGCCGTCTGCGGACCGCGCGACTGCACCGAATCCGATGACCGCGCCGCCCGGGAGGTCGGCCGGCTGCTCGCCGAGGGTGGGGCCACCGTCCTCTGCGGTGGCGGCACCGGAGTCATGGCCGCGGTCGCCGCCGGCGCCTCGCAGGCCGGCGGCCTGGTCATCGGCGTGCGGCCCGATACCGAGCGAGGCGCGATCTGCGATGGATTGTCGGCAGTGCTGTTCACCGCCATGGGCGAGGCCCGCAATGCGATCCTCATCGAATCCGCCGACGCGATCATCGTCATCGGCGGCTCGTGGGGCACCCTGTCGGAACTGGCCCTCGCCAATCGGCGCGGCGGTGTCCCGGTGGTGTCGATCAATGACGAAGGATCTCCAGGGGAGGGAAACGACGCGGTCGCGGGTCTGTCCCGCCGCGAACTCGACATTCTCGATTTCGAACGCAAGTGGTGGAAGTACGCGGGCGCCAAGGAAGAAGCCATCCGCGAGTTGTTCGGACTCTCGGCCACCCGCTACTACCAGGTGCTCAATACCGTCGTCGACATGCCGGAGGCGCTGGCCGCGGATCCGATGCTGGTGAAGCGGCTGCGCCGGTTGCGGGCGGTGACGCGCCGGACTTCACCGGCCAAGCCGACCTCACCGAGCACCACCATGCCGGCACGCAGCGGAATGTCACGTTCGGAACCGGCTATCGCGACGGCCACCGCCAGATCGGCGGCGGGTTCGGTCAGTCGCATACCGCCGACCGTCGCGGCGTAGACGTCGTGCTTGCCGAGATACACCCCGCAGCGGCTCTGCA
>NZ_JBEZGJ010000404.1:0-1014 GCF_040649965.1 Micromonospora sp. NPDC048843 | reverse complement strand
ACATACGGGCAGGGAAGCCCGGTTGCCGTGGGGCACTCCGCTACGGCCTTCGCGCCCGCTCAGTCTTGCTGAGCGTGGAATTCGCTCGGCCCGGTTGGTGGAAGAGCACGCCTTCACGTCTTGGCGTCGGGTAGCTGGTACGTCCAGATCGTGGTGTGCGAGACACGACCCTCAGTTCATCACCAGTCCACCGTCGACCACGAGGTTCTGGCCGGTGACCGCCCGTGACCAGTCGGAGGCGAAGAACAGCACCGCCGCAGCGAAATCGTCTGGGGTGGTGACCTTTCGGAGCGGGGTGGCGGCGGCGATCATGTCGAACACGTCGTCGGGCGTGGCGGCCGAGGCATCGGTGGTTCGGAGCAGTCCGCCGGAAACCATGTTGACGCGGATGCCTTCCGGTCCGAGGTCGGCGGCGAAGGTGCGCGTCAGCGACAGTAGGGCAGCCTTGGCGGCGGTGTAGTCGTGGTACGGCACCACGGGGTGCTGGAAGAGGTTGGTACCGATGTTGACGACGGTGCCGCCGCCGGACTCCCGCATTCCTGGAAGTGCTGCCTGGGTGGTGTGTACCGCGCCGGCGAGGACCCCATCCAGTTGCGCGGTGAAGTCGCGGTAGTCGATCTCGTCGGCCTTGCGGCGGGCGTCGCCGTTGAAGGCGAAATCGGGCAGGGCGTTGTTGATCACCGTGGTGATCGGGCGACCCAGATCTTCCCGCGCTCGGGCGAACATGGCGTCGACCTGACTGCGATCGGTGACGTCGGCCTGGAGGGCGACGGCGCGGTTCGGGCCGATGCCTTCGGCCAGGGCGTGCGCGTCCTGTTGGCTGTGCCGATAGTTGATCACCACGGTCGCGCCCTGATTCGCGAATGCCTGTGCGATGTGCCGCCCGAGGCCGCGTCCGGCTCCGGTGACGAGAACGGTCTCGTTGTTCAATGACATCTGGCCAACTTCCCTCTTGTGGAAGAGTTGCGCGGCAGCATGGGACCAGAGTTCCGCTCCTGCTCGGCATCCCTTCGC
>NZ_JBEZGJ010000403.1:0-1016 GCF_040649965.1 Micromonospora sp. NPDC048843 | reverse complement strand
CAGAACCCGGCAGCACCGTACCCAGGCGCCAACTCGGCAGGTACCTCCGCGACCTGCGATCCTAAACCGGAATGACCATCGTGGAGGTGGCGAAGAAGGCCGAGCTCAGCACGAGCACGATTCAGCGCTTCGAACGAGGGCTGTTCCCGGCGAAGCTGCGCACGCGGGACATCCGGGCCCTCTGCGAGGTGTTCGGTGCCGACGACAACCTGACGGCTGCGCTGGAAGGGCTTGCACGACAAGCGAATGTGCAGAGCTGGTGGCACGAGTACGACGATGTGATCCCTCGGTCCTTCAACGTGTACATGGGCCTCGAGGCGTCGGTGGAGCGGATGTACACCTACTCCCCGGACGCAGTCGTCGGGTTGCTGCAAACGCCGGACTACGCGCCGCCGTGCTCGGCCGATGGACATCGGGCGCCGAGGGGCGTGACGATGCGGCCGCGTGGGTGGCCTATCGCGCGACCGCGGATCGCGATTCCGCCCTGTATGCCCAGATCGAGGCCAAAATCCGGGTGCTCGACCGGCGAATCGGGGCCGATGCAACGCAGATGCAACGTTTCGGCTCGTAGGCTCCGCGTCTGAAAGTGCTCTGACTCACACTCGCAGGTCACACTGTGGTTTCGGGCACATCTCTGTCCGGTTATCGGTCGAGTTGGACATCGGTCCGATTTTTTTTGAAGGATCTCGTTCCTTTTTATAAGTCTTCGGCCTAATGTTCGCTGCATGACACGGTGTGCGTGATTCGCCACCGGACGCAGGAGATGAGGCCGGGGAATGCGTCGGCCGGGATGTTGGAGGGTGTCGGTTCGATATGACTTGGTGACCACTCTGGTTCACCGAAATTACTGAGACGCAATCTATTTCGATTCTTCGCACCCACGCGGTCGGGGCGTGTGGTGTCTTCGCCGAACCATCTGTGGCCATGCCTCCGCGCGTGCCTCCGGGCCGCATCCGGGGCCTGTTTCGTGCTGCCCGAAAACGTTCGGTTGCTGGGTATTTCGTCGATCGAGGAGG
>NZ_JBEZGJ010000402.1:0-1016 GCF_040649965.1 Micromonospora sp. NPDC048843 | reverse complement strand
GGCGCCGGTCCGATCCCGAGGTGGTGACCGTCGGCATCGGCATGCGTGCCACCCGCAGCTCCGACAAGGTGACGCGGTGGTACTTCGTCGCCGACGGCCGGCTGGGCGTGGACTTCTCGCTGATCGGTCCCGACGACCGCCCCTTCACCCGCAAACAGCTCGCCGATCAGATCGGCACCGACGCGATCGTGGATCGGCCGGTCGACTATCGCGCGGCCATCGACGCGCGCATGTTCGGTCTCGGTGTGCAGCGCTACGACCAGCTCATCAATCTGATCCTCACGCTGCGACGTCCGCAGCTGGCGAAGAATCTCGATCCGCGCGGGTTGTCCCAGGCGCTGACCGACGGCCTGCGCCCGCTCGACGATCAGCTGATCCTCGACGCGGCCCGCTCGTTCAGCGATATGGAGGAGGTGGGCCGGACGCTGGAAGGGCTACACCGATTCCGCCCTCGATCTGGTCGATCTGCTGCGACGCGTGTGCCGCGACGATCGCGAACTGCCCCGGGTGATCGACGTGACCCGCGGCGCGCACGCGGTACGCACGCAGCAGGTGGATCTCGCCGGTGCGGCCGCGTGGGGTCTGGCCGCGGTGATCGCGGTCGAGATGCCGCAGTTGCGGTTCACCGTCGTGGATCTCGACGCCGAACCGGCCGACGCCGACCTCGACGTCGTGTGGGCGGAGGTGTTCGCCGACGACAACGAGCGTGAAGTCCTCGCTCGCGCCGGTGAGCGATTCGTCCGCAGGCTCGATCCGTGGACGCCGGCGCCCGGGACAACCGCCGGCGCGGCCGTGGTGCCCGATGCCGGATTCGCCTTGACCACAACCACTCCCGGCACCCTCGACGGACTGCGTTATCACCGGTGCGCCCGGCGTGCGCCGGGCCCCGACGAGATCGAGATCGAGGTGGTCACGGCCGGGCTCAACTTCCTCGACGTGATGGTCGCACTCGGCCGGATTCCCGCGCTGGAGTCCGCGGACGGTCTTCGTTTCGGCGCCGAATGCGCCGGTATCGT
>NZ_JBEZGJ010000401.1:0-1016 GCF_040649965.1 Micromonospora sp. NPDC048843 | reverse complement strand
CTTGGGCTCAAGTGGTTGTTGCAACGGGGTGGATTCTCGTCAGGATGAGGGGTCATGCCGGGGCAGAGGTTGTCGTCCGCGGAGCGGGCGCAGATTGAGGTGTTGTTCGGTCAGGGGTTGACGTTCCCGCAGATCGCGCAGGCGATCGGGCGGCATCGCTCGACGGTGTGGCGGGAGTTGTCGCGTAATCACTGCGGTACTGGGGGGCGGGTGCCGGCGGGTCAGCGGCATCCGCATGGTGCGGATCCGGGTTATGTGGCTGGGGTGGGCTATCCGAAGGGGTGGGGTGGGGCGTATCGGTGGAAGTACTCTCACCGCAACGCTCAGGGCAAGGCGGACGCGCGGGCGCGGCGCCCTCGTGAGGGCAAGTTGCGTCCGGGGTGGGGGCGGGCGTGGCCGCCGTTGTGGCAGACGGTCAAGGATCGTCTGAGTCAGCGGCACTCGCCGTGGCAGATCGCCCGGTCGCTGCGGCGGGAGTTTCCTGAGCGACCGGAGATGTGGGTGTCACACGAGACGATCTATCAGGCGGTCTACTTCCAGTCCCGAGGTGGGATGCGTCAGGAGTTAGCCCGGCAGGTCGCGTTGCGCTCTGGTCGGGCGTTACGGCGGCCGCAGTCGCGTCAGGCCAGCGCGGGGCGGGGAAGCCGGCCGTGGGTGCGTGACTTCCACATCTCGACTCGCCCGGCTGAGGTCGAAGACCGGGCCGTGCCCGGGCACTGGGAAGGCGACCTGGTCATCGGCGCCCGAGGCTCCAGCGCGATCATCACCCTGGTCGAACGCGCCACCCGATACGTGATGCTCGGCGCTCTGCCCGAATCGCGCGTCAGTGAACAGGTCATCGACACCCTCACCGGCCTTATGCGCCGCCTGCCGGCCGAGCTGCGCAAGACCCTGACCTGGGACCAGGGCATCGAGATGATCCAGCACCCCGTCTTCACCCTGGCCACCGACTGCAAGGTCTACTTCTGCGACCCCCACAGCCCTTGGCAACGCGGCAGCAACGAAAACACCAACGG
>NZ_JBEZGJ010000400.1:0-1018 GCF_040649965.1 Micromonospora sp. NPDC048843 | reverse complement strand
GGTATTCGCGCCACGCCTTCTGTGTGTCGCTCAGTTTCGGCCGAGGCGTCCGGTAGCGTAAGAAGTTCACCACCATCATCACCGTCACGATGAACGCATGGAAGAAGATCAGATACGAGCCGCCGTCGAAGAGGAAGGCGAGATAGGCCGCGTAGCCCAGATACACGGCACCGAAGATGAGGTTCAGCGAGCGGGACGCAGTACTCTGCCCGTTCTTCACCGAAGCCAGAGCGATCATGATGATCCCGCTGATCGCGAGCAGGGCGACATACCAATTGAACATGGATCGACTGTGGCCGCCGGGCATTGGCATTCACTTACGGAAAAGTTGTCGTGATGGCGCAGATCACACTCGTCGCTGGTCCTTCCGCTGCTCGAGGGCTGGAATTCATCGCCCGTTTACGATGATCGGGTGTTGCTCGATGATCCGCGCTCCGACCTCGATGGTGCCCGCCGGCGCCGGGCCTGGGCGGTCATGCCCGGAGACGAGGTCCGGGCCACTCGGTTCTCGGCGTCGCGGCCGGATCGCCGAGAACGACGGCAAGGGAAAACAATTCGACTCGGTGGCCGTTCGTGGCCTTGGACCGGAAGCAATATTCGATGAAGTCTGCTGCGTCAATTCAGCTCCTCCTGTCGCGGCTGTTCGCCGTGGCACTGACCGTGCTGTCCGGCACGGTGCTGTTGGGTGGCACCGCCACCGCGGCGCCGCCGGCGATCACCGCCATCGAGAAGGACGGGCGTACCTGGCATCTGACGGTGCACTCCGCGGCGATGGACTCCGAGATCAGGATCGATGTCCTGCGCCCGGCCGACGAATCGCGGCCGGCCCCGAATCTGTACATGCTCAACGGTCTGGACGCCGGTCTGGGAAAAATGAACTGGCAGGGCCAGACCAAGGCGCTGGACTGGCTGGCCGACCAGCCCGTCAACGTGATCCAGCCGATCGGTGGCCGGGGCAGCTACTACACCGACTGGCTGCGCCCGGATCCCAAACTGGGCGTGAACAAATGGAAGACCT
>NZ_JBEZGJ010000399.1:0-1022 GCF_040649965.1 Micromonospora sp. NPDC048843 | reverse complement strand
CGTTCGCCACCACCGACCCCGAGTTCTACAAGTGGACGCAGTGGATCTTCCTGCGCATCTACAACGCCTGGTACGACCCGGCCGCGAACAAGGCTCGGCCCATCACCGACCTGGCGGCCGAATTCTCCGCGGGCACCCGCGACACCCCGGACGGCCGGGCCTGGGCGGAGCTGACCGCCGCCGAACGCGGTGCGGTGCTGGACTCGTATCGCCTGGTGTACCAGTCGGATTCGATGGTCAACTGGTGCCCGGGGCTGGGTACGGTGCTGGCCAACGAGGAGGTCACCGCCGACGGCCGCAGTGAGCGTGGCAACTTCCCGGTGTTCCGGAAACGCCTGCGGCAGTGGATGATGCGCATCACCGCCTATTCCGACCGCCTGGTCGACGATCTGGATCTGCTGGACTGGCCCGACAATGTGAAGGCCATGCAGCGCAATTGGATCGGGCGTTCGCGCGGCGCGCAGGTTTCGTTCGGCGACGACATCGAGGTCTTCACCACCCGGCCGGACACGCTGATTGCCATCCGATCCTGTTCCTGCGCATGGCCGATCGACTCAAAGCCGGCGCGAAACTGATCGTCGTGGATCCGCGTCGCACCGAGACCGCCGCCCGCGCGGATCTGTTCCTGCAAATCGCGCCCGGCACGGATCTGGCGTTGCTGAACGGGCTGCTGCATCTTCTCGTCGAGAACGGGGATATCGACTCCGAATTCATCGCCGCGCACACCGAGGGCTGGGCGGCGATGCCGGAATTCCTCGCCGACTATCCCCCGGCCCGGGTCGCCGAGATCACCGGACTGGCCGAAGCAGATATTCGTACCGCCGCCGGCTGGATCGGCGCGGCCGGTGAATGGACCAGCCTGTCCGGATTGTGGATGTCGTCGATGACCTGGCGCAGCTGGCCCTCGATCCGGTCGGACACCTCACTGAACGTGCTGTAGGAGACCTTGTCCGGCGGCAGCTGATAGGTCCGCAGCCAGGTGCCGTTGACATTGCGGTACAGATCGTCCTGCGGGCGCACCG
>NZ_JBEZGJ010000398.1:0-1023 GCF_040649965.1 Micromonospora sp. NPDC048843 | reverse complement strand
GAATTGCCGGAGGCCGTCGCGCGCGGTGCTCTGCTGGTCGATATTCGCCCGCAGGCCCAGCGGCTCCGGGAGGGTACGTTGCCGGGTGCGCTGGTCATCGAGCGCAATGTGCTGGAGTGGCGGCTGGACCCCACCAGTTCGGCGCGGCTGGCGCTGGCCACCGATCACGATCGGGAATGGGTGGTGGTCTGCTCGGAGGGCTACACCTCGAGTCTGGCCGCGGCCGCATTGCAGCAACTGGGTCTGCATCGGGCCACCGATCTGGTCGGTGGCTACCAGGCGGTGAAGGCCGCGGGACTGCTGTCGGTGGCCGCGGGTGCGCCGCATCTGGCCGGTGAGATCAACGCCCTGGTGTCGCTGTAATCGGCCCGGTGAGCGGGGGTCGGGCGCGCGTGAAACGATTTCCGGCGCACGATAGGGTAGTTCGCTGTGAGCACCCCGAACACCCCCTCGTCCGGTGACTCCGCGGGCCGGGTTCCCGCGGGGCAATCCCGTCCTGCCGCAGCGGAAGTCGATGTTCCGGAGCAGATGCGGATCCGCCGAGACAAGCGCGAGCGCCTGCTCGACGCGGGTGTCGACGCCTATCCGGTGGTGGTGCCACGTACCCACAGCCTCGCCGAGATCCGGGCCGCCCATCCGGATCTGGAGCCCGATACCAGCACCGGACAGCAGGTCGGGGTGGCCGGGCGCGTCATCTTCATGCGTAATACCGGCAAGCTCTGCTTCGCGACGCTGCAGGAGGGCGACGGCACCAAACTGCAGGCCATGATCAGTCTGAACGGGGTGGGCGCCGATGCGCTCGCGGCCTGGAAGGCCGATGTCGACCTCGGCGATTTCGTCTTCGTGCACGGTGAGGTGATCTCGTCGAGGACCGGTGAACTGAGCGTCATGGCCGATTCCTGGTCGATGGCGGCCAAATCGCTGCGGCCGCTGCCGGTGGCGCACAAGGAGCTCAGCGAGGAATCGCGCGTCCGCCAGCGCTATGTGGATCTGATCGTGCGCCCGGAGGCCCGGGAGATGGCC
>NZ_JBEZGJ010000397.1:0-1027 GCF_040649965.1 Micromonospora sp. NPDC048843 | reverse complement strand
CGCCTGGGCCCGTCAACTCGGACTACGCCCACCGCGGCTGTACGACCTCGGCCTACCGCACAACAACTGCGGCGGAGCCTGCGTCCGGGCCGGTAAAAACCACTGGGCGCGGCTGCTGCAGGTCCTCCCCGACCACTACGCCGCCGCCGAAGCGGCCGAGGCCCAACTACGCGAGCAGCTCGGCGATGTCGCCATCCTCACCGAACAGCACCAACGGCAACGCCACCGGCTCCCCCTCTCCGAGCTTCGCCGCCGCATCGCCGCCGACTGAAAGCCATGACCGTCGCACCGCCGCACCGCGAACGACGACGGGTAGCGCCAGCGCCGGTCTCACCGTCGGAGGTGTTAGCAGCACGGCCCTCAACCGGTCGACGCCGGTTGCCGCCGGTCCGGCCCGTTCCCCTTCCGATGCCGGACAGAGCTTTCGACCTCGGTCCGCGCCGGTCTCGACCGTTGCTCCCGCAGGCACCGGCCGCCCCGGCCGCTCGCTACGCTCGCAACCAGCCGCAACGGCCTGCCAGCTTCGCCGTACGCCCTCCCGAGGCCGCTGGCCATCGAGCAGAGCCGCCCTACAACCGCCGCCCGCGCCTGGACACAAACCCATTGACCGGGTATAGTAATGGTTGTTCGGATGAGGAGGCGAACCCTCACCGAAACCCACACACCCGCCCCAAGGAGCCGGACATGCAGCCCACCCCCCTCACCGACTCCGAGCGTGCGACGGCACGTCACCTGCCGCTGTGCGGTCACTGGCAGTGCGCCGCAACACGGCCCCAGCCACTCGACGCACGGGCGGACGTGGTGCTGATCCGCGACTGTGCCGGCCGACAGCACCTGTTCCGCGACGGTACCGCCGACGGCCTGGTCCTCACGGTCGAGGGCGACCAGTGGTCGCTGACCCGCGTGCGGTACGCCCACGTCACCTCCGCCGAGGGCGAGCGCTGGGAACTGATTGCCGAGTCGACCCCCGTGTGCGTCGGGGGCTGGCAGGCACCGCGACGCGAGTACGTAGCGCGACACCTGCCGA
>NZ_JBEZGJ010000396.1:0-1028 GCF_040649965.1 Micromonospora sp. NPDC048843 | reverse complement strand
CACGGTATCCGGCGACGTCCGCGTCACAGCGCGGAACCCACTCCGCCACCGATCGCGGCGCCGGCCAGTTCCAGGCGGTGTTCGACATGTCCGGTCGTCGACAGGGATTCGGGGCGTCACGGCGTGCCGTGGTGTAACCATCGATGGCACATCGATAAGAGCTATCGCACGGTCAGTGTCAGCGCTGTTTGCCTTGGGGTGGCTCGCCTCGCATCAGATCGGCGAGTGCCTCGCGATCGGTCACATCGAGTTTCATGCAGGCGCGATACAGATGGCCCTCGACGGTACGGACCGACACCGTGAGCCGATCCGCGATCTGCCGGTTGCTCAGTCCAGCCGCGACCAGATTGGCGATCTCGCGTTCCCGTGCGGTCAGCGGAAGTGGCTGGGCCGACTGGCGCAGTGCGGGCGTGCCGGCCCCACCGCAGGCCGCGGCGAGCCGGTTCGCGGTGGCCGCCGACTCGAGCAGTCGTCGCCGATCTCCGCGTCGTTCGTGCACCGAGGCGGCCTGGGCGGCGGCATCGGCGGCCGACAGCAGCACGCCCATCCGCTCGAATTCGGCTGCGGCGGTATCCAATCCGGGCCCATCCTGGGAGGCGACGGCCACCGCGTGCCGGGACTGCACCTGGACCAGCGCACCGTCGATGCGGGCCGCGAGGTCGGCCAGGCGTCCCGCCACATTGCGATCGCCGAAGCGCGCCGCGGTGTGCAGCGCCAGTGCCTCGACCGCGTGCTGGTGGGAGCGGGCGGCGGCATCGGCGGCACCGATGGCCAGGCGTACCGCCGGCCCCACGGTGCCTTCGGCCGCGGCCTGCCAGGCCCGGGCGATCTCGAGTTGCGGCTCGTAGACCGCGCTGTGCCGGCCGCCGCGCTGCCGGGCCTCGGCGATGACCTCGGCCGCCTCCGCCGCGCGGCCCAGTGCCGAATAGGCCTCTGCCAGGCGAATTCTCGCCGGGAACATCCAGGCGGCCGCACCCTCGGCGGTGAGCGCCGCGAGCGCCTGCTCCAGATTCTCCACACCGTCGAGG
>NZ_JBEZGJ010000395.1:0-1035 GCF_040649965.1 Micromonospora sp. NPDC048843 | reverse complement strand
CGATGGCGACGCCCTTCATGGGAACCACGCCGGTGCCGATCATCATCGCCAGCACCACGATCCACCCCGTCGCCAGGGCCACCGCGAGCCAGACACCGGAGCGGCCCGCCGAGGCCCGCCGGCCCGCGGTGTGCACCGCTGCCGCGAACATCACGGCAAGCACGAGAAACGACGACCACAGTCGCGTCAACGCGGCACCCAAAACCGCAGCGACCATCCCCAGCTGGAGGATCGCACGGGTAGCGGCGGCAGGCACGACCCGCACCGGACCGAGTTGTGCGAAGCGATACACGGCCGCGGAAGCGGCCACGAGAACCACGCACAGCGTCACCAGTCCCGGTCCCGGCGCAGCGGCGATATTCATTCTGTCCCATCACCTCTCGGACTTGTCGGACTGCACCGCGCTCATCCCGGAAGGCCGGCTCGATACCGCATGCGAGGCGCACCCGACGAATCGCGTCGGATCCGCAAGCGGGCCTTGGACATTCGCCGAGGCCCGCTTGCGGTGAGACTGGCACGTAGTGCCGCAGAGTCCGTCGGCGGGACTCCCGACTCCCTACTGTCGAGCCGAGGGCAGCTATCAGGCGCTGGAGAAGTACTCCACCGACCTCACCGCCGCCGCGCGCGAGGGCAAACTCGATCCGGTCATCGGCCGCGACACCGAGATCCGGCGTGTGGTGCAGGTGCTCAGCCGCCGCACCAAGAACAACCCGGTTCTCATCGGTGAGCCCGGTGTCGGCAAGACCGCCATCGTCGAGGGGCTGGCCCAGCGCATCATCGCCGGCGATGTTCCCGAATCGTTGCGCGGCAAGAAGCTGGTGTCCCTGGACCTGGGCGCCATGGTGGCCGGCGCCAAGTACCGCGGTGAATTCGAGGAACGGCTCAAGGCGGTACTGGAGGAGATCAAATCCAGTGCCGGGCAGATCATCACCTTCATCGACGAGATGCACACCATCGTCGGCGCCGGCGCGACCGGGGAATCGGCGATGGACGCGGGCAACATGATCAAGCCGATGCTGGCGCGCGGTGAACTGC
>NZ_JBEZGJ010000394.1:0-1051 GCF_040649965.1 Micromonospora sp. NPDC048843 | reverse complement strand
GGCGCAGCGATCATCAGGTCCAGGTGCGGGGATTCCGCATCGAGCTCGGCGAGATCACCGAGGTGCTCGGTGCTCATCCGGCACTGCGCTTCGCGCACACCGAGGTTCGCGATATCGCCGGTCCCGCGCGGATCGTGTCCTATGTGCAGGCGGCCGACGCGGGCGCGGTGATCGACGTCGACGCGCTGCGTGCGCATGTGGCCGAGCATCTGCCGGCCCACATGGTGCCCAGCAGTGTGACGGTGCTCGACCGGATCCCGCTCACACCGGTCGGCAAACTCGACCGCGCCGCGTTGCCGGAGCCCCGGCAGATCGTTGTCGCGGCCCGTGAGCCGAGCACCGACGGCGAGCGGCTGGTGGCGCAGGTGATGGCGGAGCTGATCGGCGCGGACACCGTCGGCGCGGACGACAATTTCTTCGATATCGGCGGAAACTCCCTGCTGGCAACCCAATTGGTGGCCCGCCTGACCGCCGCCACCGGGCCGGGCGGGGTTCGCCGACCACCGTGCCCCGGCGCCGGCCGCGCCACCACACCACGATCGCCGCGAAGACGAGTGCCTGCGCCCCACCGTAGGCCAGCCAGGGCGGGAAGCGTTCGAAGATCGAATCGTTGCCCGCGCCGGGCTCCGGGTTCGGGAGATCCGGTCGTTCCGGTGGCGGCGGGGGATGGGTGGGTGGCGGCGGCGCCGAAGGGGTGGCGGCCAATCGGATCAGCAGGTAGACGATCAGCGCGACAACCAGGACTCCGAGAACCACGGCCCAGAACCGCTTGTCGCGCAACAGCCGCGGGAGTGGTGGCAGACTGCGGCGGCGCGTCGCCGATTCCCCGGATCGGGCCTGGTCGACCGGATCTGCCGGGGGAGGCGGGGCGAGCGAATAGCGGTCGGCGGCACTGAGACGCTGGTATTCGTCGGGCGAGGCGGTGCGGCCGCCATAGACGATCTCGTCGAAACTGTGTGCGGCGCCATCGAATTCGCCCGCGGTGCCGGGAAGTGCCCGCGCTGCCGCCCGCGCGGTCTCGCGTGCGGTGCGGGAGCGCCGGACCTCGAGC
>NZ_JBEZGJ010000393.1:0-1068 GCF_040649965.1 Micromonospora sp. NPDC048843 | reverse complement strand
TACTTCGGCTGCCGCGACGAGCACGGGCGAAGTACGCGGTGCCGAGTTGGAAGACCAGCTCACCGCCGTTGCGGTGGTACGGCCGGCAGGCCGACGGCGCCCGGCAGGAGGCCGCGGAGCTGGCCGCGCGGCTGCGCGCGGAGGTGGAGGCCCTGGCCGCCCAGCGCGACACGCTCACCGCCGAGCTGACAGTGGCCCGGCAGGCCGCGGCGACCGCCGAGGGTCACCGCACCGCCCTGACGGTACGACTCGACGCCGCCGAGACCGACCGGGACCTGGCCCAGCGGCGGGTGGCGCAGCTCGGTGACCAGGTCAGCGACCTGGCGTTGGCGCTGGCCCGCCTCGGCGCCGCCACTCCCGGCGACGCCACCTGATGATCGTGGCGCAACCTTCGGTAGGCTCGGGCGGTTAACCTCCCCGGTGGCAGCGGACACACACCGTTGTCCCGACCCGCCTGGGGATCACCTCACCGGGTGAGCGTCCCGGCCGGTTACCCTTGGTCCCGGCCCACCCGTGGACGCCTCACGCCCTCGGGCGGGAATGGCTCGACGGGGACGCACCGTTACACCCAGAAGACCAGCACCACGAACGAGGGGAAGTCGATCATGGGCGAGCGTATGCTGCGCGGAAGCCGCCTTGGCGCGGTGAGCTACGAATCCGACCGCAACACGGAGCTCGCGCCGCGTCAGACCCGCGAGTACCTCTGCGCCAAGGGCCACCAGTTCGAGGTGCCGTTCGCCGTCGACGCCGAGGTCCCGACGACCTGGGAATGCAAGTTCGACGGCAGCGTCGCCCGACTCGTCGACGGCAACGAGCCGGAGCAGAAGAAGGCCAAGCCGCCGCGTACCCACTGGGACATGCTTCTGGAGCGGCGTTCCATCGCCGAGCTGGAGGACATCCTGGAGGAGCGCCTGCAGGAGGTTCGGACCCGCCGCGGCCGCGCCTGAGCCGCACGACGCACGACGACGGCGCCCCCGGGGCGAGGACGCGAAAGCCGACGCCGCTAAAGCCGGGGACCCCACGGCGGACGGCGCGCCGCGCGCCGACACGCCCGCCGACGACGCGAAG
>NZ_JBEZGJ010000392.1:0-1076 GCF_040649965.1 Micromonospora sp. NPDC048843 | reverse complement strand
CCGGTGTCGCGGGTGGATGTGGTGGGTGGTTTGGCGTATGTGATTTTCACGTCGGGGTCGACGGGTCGGCCTAAGGGTGTGGAGGTTTCGCATGCGGGTTTGGTGAATCATGTGGTGTGGGCGAGGGATGTGTTGGCGTCGCGGGGTGTGGGTGGGGCGCCGTTGTTCTCGTCGGTTGCTTTTGATTTGGTGGTGCCGAATTTGTGGGGTCCGTTGGTGGCGGGTCAGGCGGTTCGGTTGGTGGGTCAGGGTGTGGATGTCGCGGATCTGGGTGTGGTGTTGGCTGCGGGTGGGCCGTATTCGTTTGTGAAGTTGACGCCGGCGCATTTGGAGGTGTTGACGTCGCAGTTGTCGGTGGAGCAGGCGCAGGGTTTGGCGTCGGTTCTGGTGGTGGCTGGTGAGGCGTTGCCGGGGGTGTTGGCTGATCGGGGTCTGGATGTGTTGGGGCCTGGTCGGTTGGTGAATGAGTATGGTCCGACGGAGGCGTCGGTGGGGACGTGTGTGTTCCCGGTGGTGTCGGTGTCGGGTGGTGGTGTGGTGCCGATTGGTCGGCCGTTGCCGAATATGCGGATGTTTGTTTTGGATTCGGTGTTGGAGCCGGTTCCGGTGGGTGTTGTGGGTGAGTTGTTCGTGGGTGGTGTGGGGGTGGCTCGGGGTTATGCGGGTCGTCCTGATTTGACGGCGGAGCGGTTTGTTCCGGATCCGTTCGGCTCGGGTGGTCGGTTGTATCGCACGGGTGATGTGGTGCGGTGGTTGCCGGATGGGGATGTGGAGTTTCTGGGTCGTGTCGATGATCAGGTGAAGATTCGTGGTTATCGGGTGGAGTTGGGTGAGGTTCGGGCTGTTGTGGCCGAGCACGATGGTGTTCGGGATGTGGTGGTGTCGGTGTTCGAGCCGACGCCTGGTGATCGTCGTCTGGTGGCCTATGTGGTGGCCGCGGACGGCGGTGTGGTGGATGCTGGTGAGTTGGGTCAGTGGTGCCGGGTGCGGTTGCCGGAGTACATGGTCCCGTCCGCGTTCGTCGGTCTCGACGTCATCCCACTCAACGCCAACGGCAAAGTCGACCGGCGGGCCCT
>NZ_JBEZGJ010000391.1:0-1088 GCF_040649965.1 Micromonospora sp. NPDC048843 | reverse complement strand
CGCGGCCAGCACCGGTTCGACCTGGGTGTCATCGCCCTCGATCAGCGCCACCATACTGGCGCTGAACTGGTTGATCGCCTCCGGGGAGATGGTGGCCAGCACCGGTTTCAAACCGTTGAACATGCTGGTCACATCGAAGGACGGCACGGTGTGGTCGATGCCTACGGTGCGCCCGCCCGGCAGCCGGGCCCCGGGTTTCGGTTCCTGCTGCAGATCGACGTAGCGCTGGCCGGTGAGGTTCTGATATCGGATGGCCAGATGTGAGTTGTCGTAGACCGGGGCATTCGTCTTCAGCGACAACCGGACTCGCGCCAGGGCGCCGTCGAGGGAGATGCCCTCGACCTTGCCGACCTGGACACCGAACTGGCGCACATCGTCGCCGACCTTGAGCCCGTTGGCCACCGGTTGGGTGCGCGATATTCGCGAGATTCCCTACGATCCCCAGCTGGCGCGCGGAGAACTGGTGCGCCACAACGCACTCGACGCCGAAACGCAGAGGGCGTACCGGCAACTGCTGACGGGGATGGCATCATGACGGCGGCCATGAAGGAACCTCGTCCATCCGAAAACCCTCCTGCGGCAGGCGTTGTCGCCCCGCCGGAGTCTCGTCGTGCCCTCATCTGGGACCGCCCGGTTCCCGGCGCCGGCAGGGCTCCGCTGGTGTGGTTGCTGGGGGTGCACGGTGGCGCCGGAGCCAGTACCCTCGCGCATGTGCTTGCGCCTGCGGCGGATTCGCACCGGCGCTGGCCCGGTGTGTTCGAACGTGAATCACCTTTCGTGGTGCTGGTCGCCCGGGAGACCATCGCCGGTCTGACGCGTGGCCACGATCTGCTGCGCCAGCATCGGGCCGGGCTGGCGGGCCCGAGTGAGGTGCTGGGCCTGGTGACCGTCGCGGTGCGGCCGGGCCGGATCCCGGCCGAGATCCGCCGCTATCGCGATGTGGTCGGCGCGCTGGCCGGGCAGGTGTGGCAGTTGCCCTGGATCGAGGAATGGACGTTGGTCGAGCCCGACCAGCTGCCGGTGTGGTCACCCGGTGACCCGGCACCGCAGCAGCGAAAGCGCAAACTCGATCCGCAGCAAGAGGTTCC
>NZ_JBEZGJ010000390.1:0-1103 GCF_040649965.1 Micromonospora sp. NPDC048843 | reverse complement strand
GCACGAGCCACACCCACCACCACACCAGCAGCCGACCCCCCACCAGCCACCGCCTCCAACCCCGCCAACAACCCATCCCTGCCGCCGCCGACAACAACCGCACGATGCTCCAACACCGCACGACCCACCACCAACGACAAACCCACATCCCCCACAGCAACCTCAGAACCCGCCACACGCTCAACCAACCGACCAGCCTGCCCCCGCAGTCCAACAGCTGACTTGGCTGAGAGCGGCCAGGGCACCACCGGCATCGCGAGTGCCTTAGTGGATTCCGGGTCCCTGGTGGCGGTGTCCGCGACGACTGCGGTGGGCGCAGCAGCCTCGGGATCAACGCGTCGAGGCTTTGCCGGTCGGGTTGGGGATTCCGGTTCGGGGGCGGTTTCGAGGATGACGTGGGCATTCGTGCCGGAGATCCCGAACGACGACACCCCCACCCGCCATGGACGACCCGTATCCGGCCACGCCCGCGACTCGGTCAACAACTCCACCGCACCCGCAGACCAATCCACATGCGGCGACGGCGAATCCACATGCAACGTCCGCGGCAACACCCCATGCCGCATCGCCTCCACCATCTTGATCACACCAGCAGCACCCGCCGCCGCCTGCGTATGACCAATATTCGACTTCACCGACCCCAACCACAACGGACGACCCGCAGGACGGTCCTGACCATAGGTCGCGATAATCGCCTGCGCCTCAATCGGATCACCCAACGTCGTCCCCGTGCCATGCGCCTCCACCACATCAACCTCGCCAGGCGACAACCTCGCACTAGCCAAAGCCTGACGAATAACCCGCTGCTGCGACGGCCCATTCGGTGCGGTCAGACCATTACTCGCCCCGTCCTGATTCACCGCCGAACCACGCACCACCGCCAACACAGGATGACCATTACGGCGAGCGTCAGACAACCGCTCCACCAACAGCACACCCACACCCTCACCCCAGCCCGTCCCATCCGCAGCCGCGGCGAACGGCTTACAACGCCCATCCGGCGACAACCCCCGCTGCCGGCTGAACTCCACAAACGCCTTCGGGCTCGACATCACCGACACCCCACCAGCAAGAGCCAACGTGCACTCACCCGCCCGCAACGC
>NZ_JBEZGJ010000389.1:0-1105 GCF_040649965.1 Micromonospora sp. NPDC048843 | reverse complement strand
GTCGGCCGCGGTCACCGGCGCGATCCGCTCGCACGATGTCCCGGCGACACATTGGCGCATGACCTGAACTTCTCCGGCAAACTCTACGAGGTCCATTCGTACGGCGTTTCCGAACAGGACCATCGCATCGATATGGATCAGGTGCGCAAACAGGCCCACGAGGTACAACCCAAGGTGATCGTGGCCGGCTGGTCGGCCTATCCCCGGCACCAGGACTTCGCGGCCTTCCGCGAGATCGCCGACGAGATCGACGCTTACCTGTGGGTCGACATGGCGCACTTCGCCGGTCTGGTCGCCGCCGGGCTGCACCCCTCACCCGTCCCGCACGCCGACATCGTCTCCTCGACCGTGCACAAGACTCTCGGTGGTCCCCGCTCGGGTCTGATCCTGGCCAAGCAGGAGTTCGCCAAGAAGCTCAACAGCGCGGTGTTCCCGGGCCAGCAGGGCGGTCCGCTGATGCATGTGATCGCCGCCAAGGCCGCCGCGTTCAAGATCGCCGGCACCGAGGAATTCAAGCAGCGGCAGGAGCGCACCCTGTCGGGTGCGAAGATCCTGGCCGAGCGGCTCACCGCCGCCGACGTCCGCGATCGCGGAATCACCGTGCTCACCGGCGGAACGGATGTGCACCTGGTGCTGGTCGACCTGCGTAACTCCGTTCTGGATGGTCAGCAGGGTGAGGATCTGTTGCACGAGGTCGGAATCACGGTGAACCGCAACGCCGTTCCGTTCGACCCGCGCCCGCCGATGGTCACCTCCGGCCTGCGTATCGGCACCGCCGCACTGGCCACCCGCGGCTTCGGCGACACCGAGTTCACCGAGGTGTCCGACATCATCGCCACCGCCCTGGCCGGCAACGCCGACCTCGACGCACTGCGCGCACGGGTCTCCAAACTGGCTCTGGACCTCCCGCTCTACGAGGGCCTCGAGGACTGGAAACTGCTCGGCTGAGGGCGGTGATCCGGTAGCGCTTTCGGCCCGGTGGGGCCGCGCTCAGGCCGATCGACGTCATCGTGACGCCGGTCGGCCTGTGTCGTTCCACGGGCCCGTGGGCAATGGTCGATCCTCGGCTGGCCGAATATCGTTGCCGCTCGGGCCGATTCGCGTG
>NZ_JBEZGJ010000388.1:0-1120 GCF_040649965.1 Micromonospora sp. NPDC048843 | reverse complement strand
GCGCGGTCGGAGGGGCATCGTGATCCGGGGTATCTGGCGGGGTTGATCGAGTCGGAGCGGGTCACGACGGCGCATTTCGTACCGTCGATGCTCACCGCGTTCGTCGCCGCACTGGCCGACGCGTCCGCCCCGATTCCGGCGACCCTGCGCCGCGTATTCGCCTCCGGTGAGGCTCTCGATGTGCGTACCGCGGCACGCTGGCGGGAGCTCGGTGGCGCTGCGCTGCACAACCTGTACGGTCCCACCGAGGCCGCGGTCGATGTGACCTACCACGAGGTGACCACCGCCGATACCGTGACGGTGCCGATCGGGCGCCCGGTGTTCAACACTCGGGTCCATGTCCTCGACTCGTCCCTGCGCCCCGTGCCGGTGGGCGTCGCGGGCGAGTTGTACCTGGCCGGAACGCAATTGGCGATCGGCTATCTCGCACGGCCGGATCTGACCGCCGACCGGTTCGTGGCCGATCCCTTCCATCCCGATGCCCGGATGTACCGGACCGGTGACCTGGTGCGCTGGAATCGCACCGGTGAGCTGGAATATCTGGGCCGCAACGATTTCCAGGTGAAGTTGCGCGGCCTGCGGATCGAGCTGGGTGAGATCGAGGCGGCGCTCACCGCACACGATCAGCTGACCCAGGCGGCCGTGGTGGTGGCCGGGTCCGGCGAGAATGCCCGTCTGCACGCCTATGTGGTCCCCGCCGCGGGCGTCACCGTCGACACCGCGGCCGTGCTGGGGGCCGCGGGCCGGGCGCTGCCCGCCTACATGGTCCCCCCGGCGCTCACGGTGCTGGCCGAACTGCCCGTGAACGCGTCCGGAAAGCTCGACCGCACGGCCTTGCCGGCCCTCGCGGCGGGGGAGACCCACGCCTATCGGGCCCCCGCCGAGGGCGCCGAATCCGTGGTGGCCACGGTCATGGCCGGACTGCTGGGCCGGGACCGGATGGGTGCGGACGAGGACTTCTTCGCCGTGGGCGGCAATTCGCTGCTCGCCATGCGGGTGGTGACGCGGGTCAATGCCGCGCTGGGCCGCGCTCTCGATGTCGCCGAGATCTTCGGTGCTCCCACTCCGGCCCTGCTGGCCCGCGCCGCCGATGCCGCCGGCACCGCCGCGCTGCCACTCG
>NZ_JBEZGJ010000387.1:0-1148 GCF_040649965.1 Micromonospora sp. NPDC048843 | reverse complement strand
TCCCTCTGGAACGCATAGGTGGGCAACTCCACCCGACCGGCACCCGACCCGGCGAACAACGCGGCCCAATCAACCCGAGCCCCGTTGACGAACAATGCCGCCAACGCGGTCACCGCACTGCCCGGCTCCGGCTGATCCCTACGCATCGTCGCCACCGCGACCACATCCACCTGCCCCGGCAGGCTCTCCTGACTCATCGCGGTCAACACCCCACCAGGGCCGACCTCCAACAGCACCGACACCCCCTGACCCACCAGGCTGCGGACACCGTCAGCGAACCGCACCGGCTGACGGGCATGCCCCACCCAGTACTCCGGATCACACACCTGCTCCGCCGACGCCACCTGACCAGTCACATTCGACACAATCGGCAACACCGGCACCTCATACGACACCCCCGCAGCGACCCGCCGGAACTCCTCCAACATCGGGTCGATACGCGCAGAGTGGAAAGCGTGACTGACCCGCAACCGCCGAGTCTTACGACCCAACTCGACGAAATGGGCCGCGATCTCGTCAACGGCCTGCTCATCCCCAGCAATCACCGTCGCCGTCGGACCATTCACCGCAGCCACCGAAACCCGCTGCCCGTGACCATTCAACACCGCGAGGACCTCATCCTCGCTCGCCTGCACCGACACCATCACCCCACCCGAAGGAAGGGCCTGCATCAACCGACCCCGCGCGGCGACAAGCGCACAAGCATCCGGCAACGACCACACCCCCGCCACAAACGCAGCGGTCAACTCACCAATCGAATGCCCAATCAAAACATCCGGCCGCACCCCCCACGCCTCCAACAACCGGAACAACGCCACCTCAACCGCAAACAACCCCGCCTGAGTGAACACCGTCTGATCCAACAACCCAGCCGCATCCGACCCCGGCGCCGCAAACAACACCTCCTTCAACGGCCGCTCAAGAAAGGAATCCAACTCCACACACACCGCATCCAACGCCCCCGCGAACACCGGGAAACCCTCATACAAACCCCGACCCATCCCCACCCACTGAGAACCCTGACCCGGGAACATCACCCCCACCCGCACACCAGCACGAGCCACACCCACCACCACACCAGCAGCCGACCCCCCACCAGCCACCGCCTCCAACCCCGCCAACAACCCATCCCTGCCGCCGCCGACAAC
>NZ_JBEZGJ010000386.1:0-1156 GCF_040649965.1 Micromonospora sp. NPDC048843 | reverse complement strand
TGCTGTCCGGGGACGCCGTCCGCGAGCGGGTCGATGGGCCGGGTGGTGTCGAGGGTGACGTCGTCGCCGGTGTGGGCGGTGTCGCCGGTGTGGGGATGACGCTGACCGACGGTGTCGGTGTGGGCCCGATGACCGGTGGGTCGCGGTCCGGATCGGGACCAATCCCGGTGATCGCCGCGATGCCCCCGGCGGCGACTGCCACGACCGCGGCGAAGGACAGCATCACCTTCGTCGTGGTGCGACGCCGGGCCCGGCCCACGATCACGTTGGCCGAGGGCGCGTTGAACGAAAGGTGGCCGGTCTCGGCGTACGACCGCAGCATGAAACCGGTGACGTCGTCTCGACCGGGATCCGGCTCCGCGGGTGTCACGACGTGACCGCCTCTCCGTTCGACGTTTCGCTCAGATGTTCCGCCAGTTTCGCGCGGCCGCGGTGCAGCCACGACAACACCGTGCCCTGGGGTACGCCGAGGCTGGCGGCTATCTCTGCGGTCGGCAGGTCGGCGATGTAGTGCAGCACGATCACCCGGCGCTGCCGCTCCGGCAGCGTACGCAGGGCGGCGACGAGCGCCACGTGGTCCGGCTGGACCCCCGGCACGGGCGGGACGAGGGGCTGACGGCGTAACGCGCGGGCTGCGACGGTGAGACGGCGAAGCCGGTTGGTGGCGAGGTTCCAGGCCACCCGGCGCACCCACGCCACGGGATCGTCGTACGAGGAAATGTCGCGCCACTTCTGCCAGGCCCGCAGGAACGCCTCCTGGCTCACGTCCTCAGCCTCGGTCCGGTCACCCAGATATGCGTGTATCTGCGCGCTGACCCGGCCGTACCAGGTCTGGAAGAACCGGTCGAAGGCGGCACGCTCATCCGGCTGGTCGCCCGGCACGGCACCTCCTACGCTCGCGGATCACCCAACACAGACACACGCCGGGCCGGCCGCTGATTGCACCTGGCCCGCGTGCAATCGACAGGACCGCCGCGGTGTGTCCTGGATAGAGCTTTCCCACCCACCACCCTGGAGGAACTCGTGTTCCGTACCGGCCTCGTCACGACCGTCACCGCACTCACGCTCAGCACACAGGCATGCGTGGCTCCCGCGGAGGACGTCGTCGCCACACCTGCCGCGACCACGACGGCGTCCCCGTCGGCGCCGTCGACGC
>NZ_JBEZGJ010000385.1:0-1167 GCF_040649965.1 Micromonospora sp. NPDC048843 | reverse complement strand
CGTCTTCGGCTTCGTCTTCCTCTACGGCGTGATCCGGCTGGGTGTCCGGCACGCGTTCGAGGATCTGGAGCTGCAACGGGCCAAGGCCCAGCGCGTACGCCGGGTACGGTCGCCGCCGATGTGATGAGCTGTACGGGTGTCGGGGCTGGGACTTGTGCTGCACCCCACCCGGGATGTCACCGAGGTGGTCGGGATCATCGAACGGTGGGCGAAGCGTCACCACAAGACGCTGATGGTGCGCGAGGAGGACCAGCACCGCGTCTCGTCCTGCATCGTGCCGGTGCCGGCGGACGAGGTGGCGGCCCGCGCCGACGCCCTGATCAGCATCGGCGGCGACGGCACCATGTTGGGTGCGCTGCGATCCGCCGTCCTCGACCCGAAGCCGGTGCTCGGCGTACACCTGGGTCGTGTGGGTTTTCTCGTCGAGATCGAGCCGCCGGAGCTGCCTAAGGCGCTGAGCCGGTTGCTGTCGAAGGAGTTCACCGTCGAGTCGCACGCCTGCCTCGCCTGCGACGTGTGTGGCGACGACGTGGTGGCGTTCAACGACATCGCGCTGGTGCGCCAGCCCGGCTCCGGCTTCGTCAACGTCACACTCGCCATCGACGGCCAGCAGTACGGCTACTACCGGTGCGACGCCGTGGTGGTCAGCACCCCGATCGGCTCCACGGCGTACAGCTACGCCGCCGGCGGTCCGCTGATCTCCCCGGCGGCGGACTCGATGGTGGTCACGCCGTCGGCGCCGATGGCCGGCATCTCCCGGTCGGTGGTGCTCTCACCGGACGAGAAGATCCGGCTGGAGCTGGAGCCCGACTCGTCCCCGGTGGTGGTGGAGATGGACGGGTTGGTGTTCCGCGACCCGGCCACCGAGGGAGCTGTGGAAATCAGCTACCGCCGCAACGCCGGCCTGGTGGTGCGCTTCGACCCGCTGCGCTACCAGGAACGCAACCAGTTGAAGATGACGCTGCTCGACCTGCCGTTCCTACCCGAGCAGCTCCGCGAACTGCTCCCCGAGGAGCTGCGCCGCACTCAACGAGAAATACCCCCACCCTGCTGACCCCGGCCCACCCGTCCCCACCTCCGGGGGCGGTGCGTGGTGCGGGGGCGGGTTGGCACTGTGAGCGTAGAGGCGACCGTCGTGGGGCGCAGCCGCGCCTCCGCCGGAAGCGA
>NZ_JBEZGJ010000384.1:0-1170 GCF_040649965.1 Micromonospora sp. NPDC048843 | reverse complement strand
ACGGTGCGGGGATCGAGACGCAGCCGGGCATCGGGGTCGGGCAGCACGACGAAGTCGTTCTGGGTTCCGTGCCCCTTGCTGAATTCGATATCAGCCGGACCGGAACCCGCCGCCTGTTCGGCCTGCTCGCTCATCGGTTTCCATCCTCCACGTCTCGCTTTTCCGTCCGTTCCACGCGCGTACCGGTGATCCCGCCGTATCCAACACCCGGCACGCCCGATTTCGTCCGGCCCGCGGTATCCGGTCGCGCACATCCCTGCCGACGGGCCCCATGATCGTCGCATCAGCGCCGGTCGGCCTCGCGAGCGACCGGTCGCGCACACCGGCGAAGTCCCCGCTGGAACTCGCGCGACGACCGGTCCGGCTGGAGCCCGGAGTCTGTCCCGTCGTGTCCGGTCCGGTCACTGCGCGGCGGAGATCACCTGCGCCAGTGCGGAATCCACCAGGTGCGGATCGGCGCCGTCGACCCACCGCACCCGGGGATCGCGACGGAACCACGACCGCTGCCGACGCACGTAGCGGCGGGTGCCGATCAGGGTGCGTTCGCGGGCGTGGTCCAGATCGCACTGCCCGTCGAGAAATTCCAGCACCTGGGCATAGCCGATGGCACGCCGGGCGGTCTGCCCGTCGCGCAGCCCCCGGTCGATCAGCTCGCGAACCTCGTCCACCAGCCCGTGGTCGAACATGGCCGCGGTGCGCAGCTCGATGCGGTCGTCGAGTTCGGTCGTTTCGCGGTCGACGCCGATGATCGTGGTGTTCCACCGCGGCGTCCCGCGCTGCGGCTGCGACGCGGCGAACGGGCGTCCGGTCAGTTCCACGACCTCGAGCGCGCGCACGATCCGGCGTCCGTCGGTCGGCAGAATCGTCCGCGCCGCAACAGGGTCCGCGGCTCGTAACGCGGCATGCACCGCCGCCACCCCCTCGGCTGCCAGCACGGCCTCCCACTTCGCGCGAATCCGGGTGTCGGTGGCCGGGAATTCCCAATCGTCCAGCAGCGCCTGGACGTACATCATCGAGCCGCCGACGATCACCGGCACCCGATCACGAGCGCGGATGTCCTCCACATCCGCGCGGGCCGCGGTCTGATAGGCGGCGACCGTGGCGGTTTCGGTCACTTCCAGCACGTCGAGCTGATGATGCGGAATACCGCGGCGGCGGTCCGGGGGCAGT
>NZ_JBEZGJ010000383.1:0-1179 GCF_040649965.1 Micromonospora sp. NPDC048843 | reverse complement strand
TCACAGCTGTCGCCGGTTGTGTCGCGGTCGTCGCCGGTGCGCCGTCCGGATCGCAGAACGAGCAGTCCGCATCGTCGAAACGGGACGAGCTCGCACCGGAATCGGCGCGGGCCGATTCCGGATGCGCGGCGCCACCGCCGGCGTTCGATTCGTTCGCCGGTGGTGCGTCGTCGGCGACGACCGCTTCCGTCGTTTCGGTTCGTGTCTGTCCCGTCACCGCAACTCTCCTCAGCCGAGCGCCGCGGCCAGCGCGTTCGCGTTGTCGGTCTGCCATTTCACGAAATCGGTGTTCTCCGGCAGGGTTTCGGTCACCTCGACGACCGGCACACCGGCGCGTTTCGCGGTGGATGCCACATCCTGGGTCGTCTTGTCCTCGGTCTGGATGTTGTAGACGAGCGCGCGAACCTGCTTGGTGTTCAGCAGATCCCGGACCGCGGCCAGATCGGCGGGCGCCGGATCGGTGCCCTGTTCGATCGCCTCCTCGAATTCGTGCGGCGTGCGATCGTCGGTATCGGCGGCGAGCAGCAGGTAGTGCGCCAGCGGGTCGGTCTGCAACACCGGCGACTTCGGGTGCGCGGCAGCGATTTTCGCGGTGAGGGCGGTGACACCGGCCAGCTGCCCGCGCAGTGCGGCGGCGCGATCGGTGAATGCCTGCCGATGCGCGGGATCGATGTCGCCGAGCTCTGCGGCGATCTTGTCGGCCACCGCGCTCACGGTGTTCATGTCGTACCAGATGTGCTCGTTCTCGTCGTGGGCCGCGGCACCCGTACGCAGGTCGTAGGCCGCGAGGGTGGGCTTGTGCACCAAGGGCGCGACCCATCTCGAACTCATGCGCGCTCCCGGCCGGTTGACCTCGGCCCTGCACCGCACCCGTTGAAATTGGCGCGCATGTCCAGCGTGCCGATTTCAACGAGTTGCAGAACCCGTTCGGCACGATCTGCAAGATGCTCGATCTCGGCCAATTGCGGCCCGGGGACCCGAAATTCGATGCGATCAGCCGGCAGATGCGGCCGATTCTGGATCAGTGCAAGACGATCACCGACCAGATCACCAGTGGTGTGAAGACACCGTCGCTGGTGCTGCCGTTCGGCATCCTCAGCGGTGACAACATCCAGAACACCCCGGTGCCCGGCAGCGTCCCGGGTACGCCGTCCGATCAGCAGCCGCCGTCGCAGCAGG
>NZ_JBEZGJ010000382.1:0-1179 GCF_040649965.1 Micromonospora sp. NPDC048843 | reverse complement strand
CCACTGCCGGGTAGCCGGCCCACGCTCATCGTCGGTCGAGACAACCTCTTCGACGAACTCCCGTTCCCGACGAGGCCCGGGGAAACCCGGCAGCTCCCGGCGCAGCGAACGCTCGCGGCAGGCGATCCTGGCCGCGACCCGCGCGCTGATCGCCGAGGTCGGCTATCGCAAGGTGTCGATCGAGTCCATCGCCGCACGCGCCGGAGTCGGCAAACAGACGATCTACCGCTGGTGGCCGAGCAAGGGCGCGGTGATCTTCGAATCGTTCCTCGCCCTCGGCGATACGGACGGAGACGGGGTGGCGCTGCCCGACACCGGCGATATCGAGGCCGATCTCAAACTCGTCATGCGAGCGACGGTCGCGGAATTCGCCGATCCGGAATTCGAGCGGCCCATCCGCGCGCTCAATACCGAGATCATCAATGACCCGGATCTCGCCGAACAGTACGACCGGCTGCTGGGCAGACCGATGGACGAGGCGAAGAAGGTCCGGCTCCGCAGTGCACAGCAGGCCGGTCAACTGCGCGCCGACGCCGATCTCGATCTGCTGCTGGAAGTGCTCTACGCACCGCTCCAGCAGCGTTGGCTGCTGCGTTCCGGACCACTGAGCGAGTCCTACGCGGATGCGTTGGTGGAGACAGCCTTACGCGCGTTCGGGTCGTGAGGCCGATTCCGGCTTGCGGAACACCGCGATGGCGGCGGCAACCAGTGTCAGGGCGCAGCCGATCACCGCGCCGGCCGACAGACCCGGGCCGGCCGACAGCACGACGTCGAGTATCACCGAGGCGGCCAACTGGCCCGATACCGAGGTCAAGCCGAAGACCAGGACCCCGATCCAGCGCACGATCAGGGCTGCCACCGCGATGAAGAAGACCCCGATCACGCCGCCGGCGTACAACCACGGTTCCGTGGGAAAGCGTGTGGGCCAGCCGATTCGCGCGATCTGAACGACCTCCACCACCAGCAGCCCGGCGGTTCCGGCCGCGAAATTGATCGTGGTCGCCGACAACGGCCCGCCGACCGTCCCGATCCGGCCGTTGACCGCCTGCTGCCAGGCCAGGCCGAGACCGGCCAGGGCCGGCAGGACGATGAGCAGATACGCCGCGCCACCGGCAGTTCCGGACGCACCACCGGATCGGCCCAGTGCCCGCCGGGCCCCTTCGAGCTCGCGGCACGTAC
>NZ_JBEZGJ010000381.1:0-1190 GCF_040649965.1 Micromonospora sp. NPDC048843 | reverse complement strand
CGCTGGGCTCGAGCTGGATCGCCGAGATCGGCGCCGCGGGGGTGGTGGCCGGTCCGGATTCCACGTTGCAGGAGCAGCCGGCGAACGCGATCGCGAAAGCCTGTGCGCGTGAGGGGATTTCGCCGGCGGATCTGGATCTGGTGGAGATCAACGAGGCATTCGCGGCGGTCGGCATCGCGTCGACCCGCAAGCTGGGCATCGATCCGGAGAAGGTGAACGTCAACGGTGGCGCGATCGCGATCGGTCACCCGCTCGGGATGTCGGGCGCGCGGATCCTGCTGCATCTGGCGCTGGAGTTGAAGCGGCGTGGCGGCGGTGTCGGCGTGGCCGCGCTGTGTGGTGGCGGAGGTCAGGGCGACGCCCTCATCGTGCGGGTCTGAACCCGGTCGCGGCCGGATACCTGTGGTATGACCCACACCTACTACGACACTCCGTAGTCGTTCGGCACAATGGTGCCCATGGGCGAATTCTTCGACGTGAGCACCGTGGCCAAACGAGTGCGTCTGTTCGGATTGCTGGAAGCGCCGTCGTGGGCGCTGCTGCTGCTCGGCTCGGTACTCAAGCGGCTACCCGAACCCATCACCTGGCCGGTGATGGTGTTCGGCATGCTGCACGGCCTCATCTTCGTGCTGTACGCGATCAGCCTGCTGCTGGCCTGGCGCGAGTTCGAGTGGCCCGGTAAGACGATTCTGCTGGGACTGGTGTCGTCGGTGGTGCCGTTCAGTTCGGTGTGGTTCGAGCGGTGGGCGATTCGGAGCGGGCAATTGGGTGAACTGAGCCCGACCCCGGCACCGACGGCCGCCGTCTCGTGACAAACTGGATGTCGTGACTCGACCTGCCGCACGTCGTCCTTCGCCCGCCGTCGCCGCCGCCATGTCCGGCGCGGTGGATCTGTCCGCTCTCAAACAGCCGGCTGCCACCGACGTTCCGGGCGATCATGCCGTCACCGAGGCCGATTTCGAGACCAAGGTGCTGCGGCGTTCGCTCGAGGTGCCGGTGGTCGTGGTCCTGTACTCCCAGCGGAGTCCGGGCAGTGTCGATCTGGTGAAGCTGTTCGAGCGGCTGGTCGGTCAGGCCCAGGGCGGCTGCCCCGCGGCCACCGCGATGACGGTCGGGATGCCCTGCACTCCGAAGGCCTGCGCGATGCGCATGTTGGCTTCGGCCTCGACGGTGGCCAGCTCCCAGCCGCC
>NZ_JBEZGJ010000380.1:0-1208 GCF_040649965.1 Micromonospora sp. NPDC048843 | reverse complement strand
GTCAGCGAGTGTCCGAGGATGTCGTGCAGGTCGCGGGCGGCGCGGGACCGCTCCTCGGCGACCGCGAGCCGACCGATCTCCTGTTGGGCGGCGCGGCGGTAGGCGGTAACGCGGATCAGCGACCGGCGTCCGGTCCGGACGCCGGCGGGCGCGGTCAGGGCAGGGTGTCCAGGTGCGGGCCCACCGTGTTGGCGAAGCCGTTGCCGTTGCTGACGTCCCAGTTCACCGACCAGGTCATCGCGCCCCGGATGCCGGGGTAGGTGCGCGGCGGGCGGAAGCTACCGCAGTTGGTGCCTCGGGCCAGGCAGTCGAGGGCGGCGTTGACCACGCTGGGCGCGACGATGCCGCTGCCGGCCGCCCCCGCTCCGGCGGGCAGGCCGAGGCCGACCTGGTCGGGGCGGAGCCCGGCCTCCAACTGGATGCAGGCCAACGCGACGATGAAGTTAACGGTGCCCTGACCATAGGCGGCGTTCTGGTCGCAGCCGAGCATCGCGCCGGAGTTGTAGTACTGGGTGTTGACGACTGTGAGGATGTCCTTGATGTCGAGCGCCAGCTTGAAGTAGCCGCCGGCAGGGTTCTGCATGTCGATGGTCTGCGGCGCCATCGCGATGATCAGGCTTGATCCGACAGTGGCTCGCAGCGCGCGCAGCGCCTGCGCCATGTACGTCGGGTTGAGCCCGTTCTCCAGGTCGATGTCGATCCCGTCGAAGCCGTACCGGGCGATCAACGCGGCTGCCGTGTCGGCGAACGCGGCGGCCGACGCGGCGTTGTTCACTGTTACCCGGCCGGTCTCACCACCGACGGAGAGGATGACCCGCTTGCCCCGGCTGTGCAGGGTGCGGACGTCGGCGGTGAAGTCCGCGTCGGTGTAACCACCGAGCGAAGCGGCCAGCCCGGGGTCGACGCCGAAGGTGAGCGCGCCGGGAGTCGCGGTGGCCTCGGCGAAGGCGACCGCCACCAGGTCGTACTCGGCGGGGACGTCGCGTAGCCGCAGCTCGACGGCGGGGTTGTCGAAGTTGTGCCAGTAACCGGTGAGCAGGTGTTTCGGCAACCCACCGGTGGGCGGGTCGGTCGGTGGGGGCGTGGTCGGCGGCGGCGTGGTCGGCGGCGGCGTGGTCGAGGCGATGGACGTGGTCCGGATGGTGCTGGTCTGTCAGGTGGGCCGGGAGCTGGTGGGTCTGATCAACTCGCACGGTCCGTACGCCGTC
>NZ_JBEZGJ010000379.1:0-1244 GCF_040649965.1 Micromonospora sp. NPDC048843 | reverse complement strand
ACCGAATGGATGTGGGCGATGTCGTGCCCGGCGATGCGGGCCTTGCGCACACCGTCCAGATACGCGCCCATCACGCTGCGGTAGCGCTCGACGGAGAAGATCAGCGTGACGTTGACGCTGATGCCCTCGGTGATCACCCGGGTGATCGCGGGCAGGCCTTCCTCGGTGGCCGGAATCTTGATGAACAGATTCGGCCGGTCGACGATCTTCCACAGTTCGACCGCTTGGGCGACGGTCTTGTCGGTGTCGAACGCCAGTCGTGGATCGACCTCGATCGAGATCCGGCCGTCCACTCCGCCGCTGGCCTCGAACACCTCGGCCAGCACATCGCACGCGGCGCGGACATCGTCGGTGGTGATGGTGCGGATCGCGGCGTCGGCGTCGGCGCCCTGGGCGGCGAGCTCTTTGACCTGCTCGTCGTAGGTGTGGCCCTGGCTCAGGGCTCCTTGGAAAATCGTCGGGTTGGTGGTGACGCCCACGATGCTGCGGGTGGCGACGAGTTCGGCCAGATTGCCCGAACGAATCCGGTCACGCGACAGATCGTCGAGCCATACCGATACGCCGGCCTTCGACAGTTCGGCGAGGTTCTCGTTCTGTGCCATTTGGGTTTATCCCTTCACCTTGGCGAGTGAGCGCTGCGCGGCGTCGACGACGGCCTCGGTGGTGAGGCCGAATTCGCGGAACAGCACCTTGTAGGGGGCCGAGGCACCGAAGTGCTCGATCGACACATTCTCACCGTCGTTGCCGGTGAAGCGCTGCCACGGCATCGCGATTCCGGCCTCGACGGTGACGCGGGCGGTGACCTGCGGTGGTAGCACCTCGTCGCGGTAAGCCTGTTCTTGCGCGTCGAACCATTCGACACACGGCATGGACACCACGCGTGTACCGATGCCCTGCTCCTCCAGCGTAGTGCGCGCCGCGACGGCCAGATGCGGTTCCGAACCGGTGGCGATCAGGATCACCTGCGGTGTGCCGGTGGAGGATTCGGCGAGAATGTACCCGCCGCGCGACACGCCCTCGTAGGAGGTACCTGCCAGGGTCGGGACATCCTGACGGGTCAGTGCCAGCGCCGAGGGACCATCGGTGTGCGGGTGGTCGGCGGGCACGAAATGCGAGTGCTGCTCGGCACTTTCGAGCTCGAGGATCGTCCGCCACGCGAACACCGTCTCGTTGGCGTCACCGGGGCGCACCACATTGAGGCCGGGGATGGCCCGCAGCGCGGCCAGGTGCTCGATCGGCTGGTG
>NZ_JBEZGJ010000378.1:0-1268 GCF_040649965.1 Micromonospora sp. NPDC048843 | reverse complement strand
GGTCGACGGACAACAATTGAACTTCGCCAGCAATGTGGTCGCCGATACCGACGGCACGATCTACTTCTCCGAATCGAGCCGCCGTTATCCGCTCGACGACTACATGGGCGACATCCTCGAACACTCCGGGACCGGGCGGCTGTATCGCATCTCCCCCGGCGAGCATCCCGAAATCCTGGTGGACGGGCTGGAATTCGCCAACGGAATCGTGCTCGCGCCGGACCGGTCACACATACTGATCGCCGAGACCGCCGCCTACCGGATCGCCCGTCACCATCTGACCGGACCGCGCGCAGGCATCACCGACCATCTGGTGCAGAATCTGCCCGGCTGCCCGGACAATATGGGGCTCGGCAGCGACGGGCGGATCTGGGTCGCCCTGGTGTCGCCGCGAAACCGGTTGCTGGACATGCTACTTCCGTTGCCGGGAGTGTTGCGGCGCATCGTGCGCGCGGTACCGCCCGCACTGCAGCCCAAGCCCGCGCGTACCACCTGGGCGCAGGCCTACGACTTCGACGGTTCGCTCGTGCACGATCTGCAGCGGCCGAGTGACGAATACGCGATGGTGACCGGAGCCGCCGAAATGGACGGGCGGCTGTATCTGGGCAGCCTCAGCGAATCGGCCATCGCGGTGGTCGAGCTGCCACGTTGATTCATCGCGGCTCCGTTCGGCCGCGGGCGAGGCGGACTCAGCGGCGGTGCAGGGTTCCGGTGATCGCGCCGATCGGGCCGGTCATCGAATAGTTGACACCGCCGTCGTCGCGCAGAACCAGAGTGGAGGGCTGATTGTCGTCGGTGCACAGGAATCCCGACAGCAGCCGGGCCCGCAGACTGATCTTGACTGGTGTTGCGGCGGTGAGAGTTTCGGCTCGCTTACAGGTCGTTCCCTGGTTCTGTCCGGTATTCGTCGCGGTGCCCACCTCGGTGCCGACCGAGCCGTCGTGCAAAGTGACCACGATGCGGAACTGGACCGCGCCGTCGGTGGCCATGCCGGCCCAGGTTCCGGTGAATGCGGGCGGCATGGCCGTGCGCTCACCCGCCGGTGTGGTCGTCGCGGCAGCGGAGGTGGCCGGTTGGCGCGTGGCCGCGGGCCGGTTCGCCGAGGCGGAGCGGAAGGCCAGGGTGGTGCTGATCGCCGCGACGGCCCCCAGCACCACCACCACCGCGGCGGCCAGGACCAGGGTGCGCCGGCGGGGCGAATTCCGTTGCGGTGGTGTGTGCACGGTGCCGGCGCCCGGTGGATGCGCCATCGGCCGGGCAGGGCTCGG
>NZ_JBEZGJ010000377.1:0-1279 GCF_040649965.1 Micromonospora sp. NPDC048843 | reverse complement strand
CGTTCAGCGACGCCTGCCAGGTGCCCTTCTTCTCCCGCAGGGCCTGCCGCTGCCAGGTCGCCCCGGGGCGGCCGCGCGGCGTGCAGTACGAGCCCGGCCCCGTCCGACGCGCGGTAGGCGGCCCAGCGGGCCTGGCCGGGTGGTGGCTGGGCAGCCGGGTGGTGACCGCTAGCCCGGCAGCAGCGCGGCCACCGCCAGCGCGGCGATGAGCGCGCTGGAGACCAGGCCGGTGACCAGCCGGCCACGCGGCCCAGTCAGGGCCCGACCGACCACAGTGCCACCGCCGGCAATGACCAGTTGCCAGCTCGCCGACGCCAGGAACACCCCGGCGACGAAGAGTGCCACCGGGGCCATGCCCGAGTCGACAGTGTCCCGGCGGCCGAGCACCAGGGCGGTGAAGTAGAGCACCGTCATCGGGTTCAGCAGGGTCAACCCGAGCAGCGCCGCGAAGGCCCGCCCCGGAGTGCTCATGCCCCCACCGTCGCGTGCCGCCGGCGGTCGCTGCGAGCGGTGCGCTGACCACGTCCGCCACAGACCGTGCCCGGCGAGACCCAGCAGGACCACGGCGGCGACCACCCGCAGGGGCCCGGCGACCGGCGCGATGATCCCGGCCAGGCCGGCGCCGCCGAGCACCGCCACCACCGCGTAGAGCCCGTCGGCCGTCGCCACCGCGAGCGCCGCCGCCGCACCGACCCGGAACGAGGTACGGGCGCTGAGCCCCAGAATCAGGATCGCGATCGCGCCGACGGGAATGGCGACGCCGTAGCCGGCCACCAGGCCGGCGAAGAACGCGCCGCTCATCGACGTCGGTGGCGGGTCGAGGTTCGCCCCCGGAGCGGCCGCTGTCGACGCACGGCAGTCGCCGCACGGACAGGAACCTGCATCGGGTACGCCTCAATCACACGCGCATCCTCCGCGCCGGACCCGCGCCCCCGCCACCGATTTTCCCCCGCCCCCACGCCCCCACGCCCCCACGCCTCTTTGCCTCCGCGCCCCCACGCCCCCACGCCTCCGCGCCTCTTTGCCTCTTTGCCCCCACGCCCCCACGCCTCTTTGCCTCCGCGCCCCCACGCCCCCACGCCCCCACGCCTCTTTGCCTCCGCGCCCCCACGCCTCCGCGCCTCTTTGCCTCCGCGCCTCCGCGCCTCCGCGCCTCCGCGCCCCCACGCCTCCGCGCCTCCGCGCCTCCGCGCCTCCGCGCCGCGAACACGGGCACCGCCCCGCGCAGGATGAGCCGAGCAGAAATCACGACCCTGGTGACCGCGCTCGGCGACATCAC
>NZ_JBEZGJ010000376.1:0-1302 GCF_040649965.1 Micromonospora sp. NPDC048843 | reverse complement strand
CGTTACCTCGCTTGCCAATAGATCCGAAACGCAAAGGGGCAGAATGCATCTCCATCACCGAATCAAAGAAAAAGCCATGCCGAGGAAGCCGAACGAGCCCGACCGATGGCGGGCCGCGGATACGGCCAGCGCCCCGCTGCATCGTGCCCTCGATCTCGGAATTCTGTTCAAGAGGCAGCCTGATGTTTTCGCAAGGCGGATGTCGACCGATGAGATTCGGGATCGTGTGGTCACCGAGTTGCCGACGGAGGGACTGACAGTCGAGCAGGCCTTGGATCGCTTTACTGTTGAGGTCCTGCCGCTGTGTAAGAACGAGGCGAGTCCTCGATTCCTCGGTTTCGGTGATACCGGTGATGATCCGGGAGCGTTGGTCGGTGGTGTGCTCGCGATGTTGACGCAGCAGAACCTGATCAATCAGAGTTTCGATTCGCCGAGCGCCACCTTAATCGAGATCGCGGTACTGCGGTGGTTGCGGGAGTTGATCGGGTACACCAATGCCGATGTCGCCGATGTGTCGTCGGTGTGGGACGTCGGTGGCGTGGTCACGCACGGCGGGACGACGAGCAATGCCGTCGCGATGTTGTTGGCACGCGAAGCGCGAGCACGGGAAACGATGGTGGGCGGTGTGACTGACGTCGAGAGGTTCGGTGTTGTAGTTCCTCGTGGCATCGGCCATTACAGCGTGAGGAGTGCGCTCGCCTGGATCGGCGTCGGGACGCGTGTGATCGAGGTGAAGACTCGCGGGTTTCGTTATGACCTGGACGATTTGGCGCGATCGTTGGATGAGCACCGGGGTCGGGTGATGGCTGTGGTCGCGTATGCCGGCGACAGCCGTACGCAGACTGTCGACCATTTGCGCGAGGTCCATGACGTGGTTCGCGCCGCCGATCCGGCGATCTGGCTGCATGCCGATGCATGTTGGGGTCTGGTCGCCACATTCAGCGACGCGCTGCGTCACCTGGTGGCGGGCATCGAGTTGTTCGACAGCGTGACAGTCGACCCACACAAGGTCATGGCGGTGCCATACGGGTTGAGCGCGTTACTGGTTCGGCGGCCGGACAGTTTGCGCATGGTCGCGAGTCACTCTGATCTGATCATGCAGGAGGACTTTGCCTTCGGGCAGGCTACGCCGTTCATCGGCACGAAGGACTGGTCGTCGTTGAAGCTGTGGATGATGATGGTGACCAACGGACGAACCGGACTCGCGGAAATCGCCGATCGGCGAATCGCGCTGGCACGTCGATTTTCAGAGTTGGTGGATGAGCGGCCGGGGTTGCGGCGCCTTCATGAACCTGAGCTTGC
>NZ_JBEZGJ010000375.1:0-1311 GCF_040649965.1 Micromonospora sp. NPDC048843 | reverse complement strand
TCCCCGCCAGCGGGCCGAGAACTGTGAGGTCCAGCGAGCCGGGGGCCCGCCCCCGTGCGGCGGTGACCGTGCTGGCCCCCGGTGCGCCGGCGCGGCACCGCCTGAGCGCGGTGTCGCTCACCGGTGGGGGAGCCGGCGCCGTTCGGAGTACCCACGGACCCCCGAAGGACGCCGGCCCGCGACCCTGTTCGTCCGGTCAGCCGTCGATGCTGGGCCAGTCGAGACTCGAACAGCTCGGCTGGATCAGGTTGTCCTTCCCGTCGACCAGGCAGATCTTGAGCCCGATGACCTCGCCCTTCGCGACGTTGTTCGGGAAGATCGTGTACGGGTCGTAGATGACCGAAGTCCACGCGCCGTTGCCGTTGTACTTCGTGCCGAGGTACTTCCCGTGCAGCCACGCCCAGACCTGCACCCCATGGCCGTCGGCGGCGATGTCGCGGATGACCAGATAGTCGTCGTTATTACCGCCGCCAGCCGCGCCGGGGCCGTAGTCGATGAAGTCGACCGCGCCGCCCCCCTGGCCGGAGTAGACCGTGTAGTCGTCGTTGCCGGCGGCAGCCGCCGGGTTCGAGGTGGCCAGGATCGCGGTCAGCGCCACCGTCAGCGGCAGCAGTACCCGCCTGGCAAGGGATCGTGTCATGTCCGTCGCACTCCTCTGCATCGCTCGCTCCGGCCCTTCGGTCGGTGCCGATTGGCTTGATCATTGCGATGCCGGCTTGTCCAGACCTTCGACAAACCTTGAACCCCGAGGTGACGAGATCCGCGAACGGGACGCCAACCGGGAGGCGTGGTTCTCGGTGCAGGGCGCGGAGCACGTCCAGGTGGTGGGCTGACGCCTGCGCGCAGACGACTCAGGGCCGGTCCCCGTGGGGCCGGCCCTGTCGTTGGTGCTGCTCAGGCGAGCGGAGGATACGAGATTCGAACTCGTGAGGGTGTAAACCCAACACGCTTTCCAAGCGTGCGCCCTAGGCCTCTAGGCGAATCCTCCGCGAGCCAGGATACAGGCCCGTCTCGGCCGGGCCACCCCACCACCCCCTGAAGATCGACCGGCGGTCGGGTAGGCTGGGCGGCACCTCCCGTGCGGCGGTATCTCGTGAACCTCCCCAGGGCCGGAAGGCAGCAAGGATAAGCGAGCTCTGCCGGGTGCACGGGAGGCCTTTTTGTCTGTGGACCGGTTGATCCGCTCGGCATCCGTGATGTCGCGGTGTCCCGGCCACTTGGGCTCAAGTGGTTGTTGCAACGGGGTGGATTCTCGTCAGGATGAGGGGTCATGCCGGGGCAGAGGTTGTCGTCCGCGGAGCGGGCGCAGAT
>NZ_JBEZGJ010000374.1:0-1366 GCF_040649965.1 Micromonospora sp. NPDC048843 | reverse complement strand
TCGATCTCCGCTTCCCGGCCAAGGATGCCACCTTCGCCAAGTGGATCAGCCAGAACGTCGGCGTCTGGCGCGAATACCGCGATGCGGGGGCGCCGGGGACAGTTGGGGGGTCGGTCAGAAGAAGCGGCGGCGCTTGGCCTTCTGCGGACGGATCAGGTCCGCACCCTTGGTCAGCAACCGGGTAGCCCCGGAGGGACCACGCCGGGCCTCCAGGGTGTGGCTGAGCCGTCGGGCGCCGGCCGCGGCCAGCGGCACCGCGATCGCCATCACCGCCCACTGGGCAATGCGCTTCTGGATCATGTGGGTTCACCTCCGTCAGTGACTTCTGACGTCTCTGATACCCAGAGTGACGTGCGGGTAAGCGCGTCGGCTCAGATAACCGGGGCGACCGGGTTGGGCAGCGCGCCGCCGAAGCGTCGGTCCCGCTGGGCGTACAACTCACACGCGTACCAGAGGTGGCGACGGTCGAAGTCGGGCCAGAGAGTGTCCAGGAAGACCAACTCGGCGTACGCGGTCTGCCAGAGCAGGAAGTTGGAGATCCGCTCCTCCCCGGAGGGGCGCAGGAACAGGTCCACCTCCGGGATCTCCGGGTGGTAGAGGTACTTCGCCACGGTCTTCTCGGTGACCTTCGCCGGATCCAGCCGGCCGGCCGCCACGTCCCGCGCGATCGCGGCGGCGGCGTCACCGATCTCGGCGTGCCCGCCGTAGTTGACGCAGAACTGGAGGGTCAGCGTCGAGTTGTCGCGGGACATCTCCTCGGCGGTCTGCAACTCGGAGATGACGCTCTTCCACAGCCGACCGGGCCGGCCCGACCACACCACCCGTACGCCCAGGTCGACCAACTGGTCACGGCGGCGACGGATCACGTCCCGGTTGAACCCCATCAGGAACCGGACCTCGTCGGGCGAGCGCCGCCAGTTCTCAGTGGAGAACGCGTACGCCGACAGGTACGGGATGCCCATCTCGATGGCGCCCTCGATGGTGTCGAAGAGGCTGTGCTCCCCCGCCTCGTGCCCCTTGGTGCGGGGCAGCCCGCGGTCCTTGGCCCAGCGGCCGTTGCCGTCCATCACCACCGCCACGTGCTTCGGCACCGCCTCGGTGGGCAGCGCCGGGGGGCGGGCCCCGGACGGGTGTGGCACCGGCGGCGTCGGCTCGCGCCGGCCGGCCTTCTTCGATCGGATCACTCGGTCACTCCCTGTTCGCGCCGTCCGCCCCGGCCTCGACGTCGCCGCGTGGCCGGAGCACCACGGCCCCGGTGCCCTCCGGCTGCGTACGGCCGTTACCCGGCCGACCCGGCGATCCGTGAGCTGGTCACCGAGCTGCTCGGTACCTCGCCCCGGCTCGCCCACTCAGGCGGTGTTCCGCC
>NZ_JBEZGJ010000373.1:0-1366 GCF_040649965.1 Micromonospora sp. NPDC048843 | reverse complement strand
TACTGCAACGGCAGTAGGCGAATCGAGTTCGGCTCGCGTTCGTTGGTCTGCCTGTGACGGACGTTGATGTCGATCGTTGGCACGGGGAGTTGGACCGGTTGCATGTCCGGATCGGGCCCAGGTTTCGGCGGTCGGAGCCGCGGCGGCGGGTGCGTCAGTACCTGTGCGGCCTGGTGTCGGGCCTGGGCCGGAAGAATGGCTGGACCCTGGCTGAGCAGGCCGGGGATGTGTCGCCGGACGGTATGCAGCGGTTGCTGCGGTGGGCGGACTGGGACGTCGACGCGGTCCGTGACGACGTGCGGGACTACGTCGTCGAGCACCTCGGCGACCCGAACGGTGTGTTGATCGTCGACGACACCGGGTTCCTGAAGAAGGGCACCCGGTCGGCCGGGGTGCAGCGCCAGTATTCGGGCACCGCTGGTCGGACGGAGAACTGCCAGGTCGGGACGTTCCTGGCCTACCGGTCGGCGAAGGGACACGCGCTGATCGACCGGCAGCTCTACCTCCCGGCGTCGTGGACCGATGACCGGGATCGGTGCCGGGACGCGGGGATCCCGGACGAGGTGCAGTTCGCCACGAAGGTCCAGATGGCCCGGGAGATGCTGGCCCGAGCCTTGGATGCCGGGGTGCCCGTCGGGTGGGTGACGATGGACGAGGCCTACGGCCAGTCGAAATCCCTGCGGGTCTGGTTGGAACACCGGGATGTGGGTTATGTGGTCGCGACCCGCCGCAACGACGACATGATCACCACCACGATGGGTCAGGCCCGCGCGGACGATCTGATCGCTGCTCTGCCAGCGCGGGCGTGGTGCCGGCTGTCCGCCGGCGCCGGTGCGCACGGCCCGCGCGAATACTGGTGGGCGCGGGTGCCGGTGCGTATCTGCTGGCAACCGGGCCGGGGGCATTGGCTGCTCGCCCGGCGCAGCATGACGACCGGGGAGATCGTGTACTACGTCTGTTACGGGCCCCGCCGCACCCGCCTGGTCGACCTGGCCCGCATCGCGGGGGCACGGTGGGCGATCGAGGAGTGCTTCCAACAGGCCAAGAACGAAGCCGGCCTCGACGAGTACCAGGTCCGTGACTGGCGGGCCTGGTACGCCCACATCACCCTGTCCATGGCCGCCCACGCCTGGCTGTCGGTCGCCCGATCCCTTACCGCAAAAGGGGACCCAGCTCAGGCGACGACATGATGATCGGCTACACCGTACCGGAGATCCGAAGACTGCTTACCGCACTCGCAGTCCGATCAACGCACCCACCAGAGCACGTCTGGGCCTGGTCCCGATGGCGCCGACGACGCCAACACCAAGCCCGAACCTGCCACTACCGACGACACGGCTACCCCTGACCAACTGCCGTTGCAGTA
>NZ_JBEZGJ010000372.1:0-1370 GCF_040649965.1 Micromonospora sp. NPDC048843 | reverse complement strand
CAATCATGATCGGGACGTGCCGGCGAAGATCTCCCGCGGCGATCGGATCGCGCAGCTCGTGGGTCGGCCGGCTGGCCGCCCCCGCCGACCTGTAGAAGGGACCGACGAGATGGACAAGTTCACCACCCACACCGGCACTGCCGTGCCGCTGCGCCGGTCCAACGTGGACACCGACCAGATCATCCCCGCCGTGTACCTCAAGCGGGTGACCCGGACGGGCTTCGCCGACGGGCTGTTCAGCGCCTGGCGTGAAGATCCGGCATTCGTGCTCAACGATGAAAACTATTCCGGGGCGTCGATCCTCATCGCCGGCCCGGAGTTCGGCACCGGCTCCTCCCGGGAGCACGCCGTCTGGGCGCTACGGGACTGGGGCTTCCGCGCCGTGGTGGCCCCGCGCTTCGGTGACATCTTCCGCGGCAACGCCCTCAAGGAAGGTCTGTTGCCGGTCGAGTTGGAATTGAAAGCCGTCGAAGAGTTGTGGGACCTGATCGAGGCGGATCCCACCACTGCGGTGACAGTCGACCTGACCGCCCGCCAGCTCCGGGCGGGGGACGCTAGCTGGTCGTTCCCGCTGGACGACTTCAGCCGTTGGCGGCTTCTGGAAGGCCTCGACGACATTGGACTCACCCTCCGCCACGCCGCCGACATCGACTCCTACGAGGCGCGCAGACTGCCGTTCCTGCCCTCCGTGGCATAGCCGTTAGGCCGCCCGCACAGCGGATTTCACCCCCATCGGTCCATCCGGTGGGGGTGAATCCGTTACGACACAAGGGCTTTTTTCTACCGAATGTTTGTGTCCCGGCAGCACAGGGCATACCGTGCGCGCAGAATGGCTCGCGACGAGTCAGTTGCACAATCGGGAGGAAGTCGTGAACAAGGCCGAGCTCATCGAGGCGCTCGCCGTTCGCCTGGGGGACCGGAAGATGGCGACGGCCGCGCTCGACGCGGTCCTCACCGAGGTCCAGGCGGCGGTCACCAAGGGCGAGAAGGTGGCGATCACCGGATTCGGAGCATTCGAAAAGCGTGTGCGTGGCGCGCGAACAGCGCGCAACCCGCGTACCGGCGAGGCGGTGAAGGTCAAGAAGACGTCAGTCCCGACCTTCCGCCCCGGCGCCGGGTTCAAGGAAATGGTGGCCAGCGGCAAGGTGCCGAAGGCCACGGTGGCGACGAAGAAGACCGCCACCAGCACCGCCACGGCCAAGGCGGCGAGCACGAAGGCGACCGGCACCAAGGCGGCCACCGCGAAGGCGGCGGGCACCAAGGCGACCACGGCGAAGGGCCGGCGCGGGGTCTTCCTGGCCGGCGTCGCGTTGTTCACGCTGGCCTCGCTGGCCTGCGCGGTCGCCACCGGGCCGGCACTGCTGGTGGGC
>NZ_JBEZGJ010000371.1:0-1385 GCF_040649965.1 Micromonospora sp. NPDC048843 | reverse complement strand
CATCACTCGGCACCGCAACCCTTCGTCGAGTTGCCTTGCTCCGCAATACTTTTCACTTCCGGTCGGAAGCATCACGGAACGTCTGCCGCTCGGCCCGGGCAACGGCCGCGATCGCCTGGTCGGGGTCACAACCCCTTCGTTTCCCTAGGAAAATTTCTTCGGCGGGATCTCGCCACCCCCGCCGGGCGCGCAGAAATCGGGCAAACATCACCTTTCGCGACCGGTTCGCCTACCGCGCCACCGGTGTGCGATGATCGTGCCGAAGAGCCCGGCCGGTCGTCGGATCCATTGTCCGGCGACCGAAGTCGTTCCCCCCGTTGGCTTTTCCTGGTCGAAAGACCCAGTGCAAGTGCTCGACCCGCTGATGCACGCCGGGCCGTTCGCTCCTCGGGAGCGGTGCTGTCGCCGCAGGTTTGCCACGTCCGACAATCGGTTCGTCGTCGGCGTCGGTCGCATCGGCCGCTAGTCGGATTCCGATCGAACGTCGAAAGGACCTTGGCACGTGACATACCCGGATACCCCCGCGGCACCCGCCACACCCCACTGGCCGGCGGGCCGCCGGTCGTGACGGCAGCGGACGACCCCTTCGCGACCACCGATGCGGCGAGGGCGAATTCGAGGATGAGGTCCCAGCCGATGATCCACGCGGCCAGCTCGCCGAAGGTGGCGTAGGAGAAGGTGTACGCGCTACCGGCGACCGGGACGGTGGAAGCGAATTCGGCGTAACACAGGGCGGTGAGCCCGCAGGCCACGGCGGCGAAGACGAAGGCCAGCGATACCGACGGCCCCGCCACATTGCCCGCGGTGCGCGCGGTGAGGGTGAAGATGCCCGCGCCGACCACCACCGCCACACCGAAAACGGTGAGGTCCCAGGCGGTCAGGTCCTTGCGGAGTTTGGAATCGGGCTCGTCGGTGTCCCGGATGGATTGTTCGACCGATTTGGTTCGCAGCAGGCCACCCCATCGGGGGTTCCGCACCGATCCGGCCGTATCCTGCGTTGGCGTCGGCTCAGCCACACCCGTCTCCTCCGTTGTCACCGATCCCCCGTGACCCGCAGTGAGCAACCTAACAGCACTCGATGCTGAGTCCTCGCAGCATGGTCGTGAAGGCGTTGCCCTCGGCCGATGCGGCCCATACCGAACGACCAAGGAAATGTTTACGGTAAGCGATCCGGGCGGCGCTCACCTGCCGACGAGGCGGAATCGTGAGAAAGTAATCCATTTCGGACAATTCATATGCGATATGGACCAGCGGGAAGATATCCGGCAGCAATGCCCGCTCGGCCGCATCGAGGGGGCGAATCTCGTTGTAGCCACGCAGAAATGCGGTCAGTTGCTCGGTGCGGACCCGGAGCCGACCCGTTCCCAGCCAATCCACTGCGAAGC
>NZ_JBEZGJ010000370.1:0-1389 GCF_040649965.1 Micromonospora sp. NPDC048843 | reverse complement strand
TTCGGGCTTCAGCAGCAGTGCGCTGAAGCGGCACCGTCGACGCCGCTCACCCACTCCCCCAGCGCATTGGATGCTCTACTCGGCGGCGCGGTCCGTTTACCGCGTGGCTCGTCCGCACGGTGAGATCAGGGGCCGATCACGGAGGACATATGAATCAGGTTGTTTTCGTCACCGGTGCGACCGGCCAGCAGGGCGGTGCCGTCGCGGACCGACTGCTGCGGGACGGACCGCCCTGGATTCGCACTCCCAGGAGGTGCGGTATCACCACGTGGTCGAGGCCGAACGGCTGGCACGCCTGGTCGACGACTACCGCTGGCGGCACAGCAACCAGACCCTGGCCACCGCACCGCGCCCCGAGGCTCTGCGCGCGGCGCTGCTCGACCTGATGCACGAAACGGATTCCCTGCGCGCCGAGCTGCCTCCCACCGGACCCGGGCACGACGAAGCCGTTCTGGTGTCGATCTACGCGGTGCGCTTGTCCGATCTCGTCCTGGACCGGACTCCGTGATTTCGGCCGCTGATCCCGGCCCGACCGGCGCTAGTCACGATAGCCGGAGCGCCGCCAGATCCCGCTGTCCTGGAGTTTGCGCACCTGCTCGTCGATGACCTGCTTCTGATACCACTCGTGTCTGCCGGGCGTCTCGTCCAGATACAGGTTCTTCGGATAGATCGGATTCTCGTAGATCAACTGCGCCGCTTCGGTGCGAATGTCCTTCACCCAGTTGGTGACCTTCGCCGACTCCCGGTGATACCGAAGCGCCTCGATATCGATCGTCGCGCCGATATAGGTCGAACCGTTGCTGTCGCGCTGCCGGCCGATGACCCGCCCCATGTAATCGACGAACAACGAGTTGCCGCCACCGGCGTCGATCGGAGTGGTCGATTGGGCGCCCATGTAGATCGGGCCGATATTCGGACTCAGCACGAAGAAATTGTTCTCCAGCGCCCGCGCCCGACTCGATATCTCCAGCACGTCGCGTTGCACGAACGGATTGGGCAGCGAGGCCCGGTAGACGACCTCCGCGCCGTTGAGCGCGAGCCCCCTGCCGTTCTCCGGGAAGATGCCCTCCATCGCCATCATGACACCGAGACAACCGATTTCGGTGTCGACGGTGGGCCAGAACGCCTGCAGCGTGCGGCCGTATTTCTCGATCCACCAGTCGAAGAGATCGTGCGGCGACGTGGACCGTTCACATGCTGCCAGCGCGGTCATCTTGTAGTGCTTCAAGATGATGTCACCACGCGGATCGATGACGATACCCACATTGAAGAACAGATCGTCCCAGTCCTCGTGCCGCGCCTTGGCCTGTGCCATCACATAGACATTCATCGATCTGGCGAGTTCGGCGAGCCGATCGGTCTCCGGTCCCGGGATCTCGATCGCGTGAT
>NZ_JBEZGJ010000369.1:0-1391 GCF_040649965.1 Micromonospora sp. NPDC048843 | reverse complement strand
TCTTGTTGGTCTGGAAGCGGTGGTAGGCGCCCGCCAGTTCCTCCAGATACCGGGCGACACGATGCGGCTCGCGCAGGGTCGCGGCACTGGCGACGACGGCGGGGAACTCGCCGAGGGTACGGATGAGCTCACCTTCCTCGTCGGCGACGAGAAGGCTCAGATCCGGTGCGACACCGGCCGAAACGCGCAGCAGCGCCACGCGAATCGGTACCTCGGCACCGACATCGAACCCCTGGGCGGCGAGCTCGGCGATGCACCGCCCCACCTCGTCGGCGCCGACCGGCCGTGGGACCGAGTCGATCTCGATCCCGGAGACGGGCAGGATGCGCTGCACCACACCGGAGGCGGTCTGCGGGTACACCGTGCGCAGCACTTCGTGCCGTCCGAGGACATCGACGATCGCCGCGCCCAGCGCGTCCACCCGCAGATCACCGCGCAGCCGCACCGCGACCGGCACGTTGTAGGCGGCCGACTCCGCGTCGAACCGGTTCAGGAACCACATGCGCTGCTGGGCCGGCGAGAGCGGAATCTCGTTCGGCCGCTCCCGGGCGGTCAGGGCTTTGCGCCCACCGTCGCCGACATGTGATTCGACCCGGGCGGCCAACCCGGTGACGGTGCTGGCCTCGAACAACATCCGCACCGGTACGCGGGTGTCGAGCGCATCGCCGACTCGGGCGGCGACCTGCGTGGCGATCAGCGAGTTACCGCCGAGATCGAAGAAGTCGTCGTCGGCTCCGACCCTCGGCAGCCCGAGCACCTCGCCGAAGATCTGGGCGATGATCTCCTCGATCGGCGTGGCCGGCGCCCGGAACTTCCGTACCTCGAAAACCGGGGCGGGCAACGCCTTGCGGTCGAGTTTGCCGGAGGCGTTGACCGGGAGCTCGTCGAGCATCACGAAGGCCGACGGCACCATGTACGCGGGCAGTGCCTCGGCCAGCTCGGCCCGCACCACCTCGAGATCGAACCGATCGGCAGTCACGACCAGATACCCGACGAGCTGGTCGCCGAGCCGCGAATCGGAGCGCACCACGACCACCGCTTGGCGCACGGAATCCATTGCGTTCAGTACGGATTCGATCTCGCCGAGCTCGATGCGCAGACCGCGCAGCTTCACCTGGAAATCGCTGCGGCCCAGATATTCCAGCTCGCGCGGGCCACCGTCACCGCCGGTGTTCCAGCGCACCAGGTCGCCGGTGCGGTACATCCGGTCGCCGGGCGCTGCGTGCGGATTGGCGACGAATCGTTCCGCGGTCAGCGCCGACCGGCCCAGATAGCCGCGCGCCAGCTGCACACCCGACAGATACAGCTCGCCCACCACGCCGTCGGGCAGGGGTTCGAGATTCTCGCCCAGAACCAGCAGATCGGTGTCGTCGGCCGCCACCCCGATCGGG
>NZ_JBEZGJ010000368.1:0-1447 GCF_040649965.1 Micromonospora sp. NPDC048843 | reverse complement strand
ACCATCACCATCTACCCCTCGCTGTCCGGCTCGATCACCGAGGCGGCCCGTCAGCTCATGCTGCACGAGCTGGGTCAAGCGTCCGGTCCGGGACCGGGCCGTGGTGGTGCGCCGCAGTGACAGTGTGGACATCGCCACCCAGGCGCAGGCCGCCGCGGCGGCCGGAGCGAAGCTGCTGCTCGTGGTCAACGACGGCGTCGGTCGGCTCCAGCCCTGGGACGAGGCGGCGTGGAGCCCGGAGAGCCCGGCCCCGGTGACAGTGGCCACCCTCGGCGCCGACGAGGGTGGGCAGCTCATCGCCGCGCTGGAGCGGGGCGCGGTGCGGCTCACCGTCGAGTCGCACCCGGAGACCAGCTACCTGTACGACGTGGCGCACCACTGGACCGGTACGGTGCCGGCCGACCCCACCTACCGGCCCACGAAGCGGCAGTTGGCCCGGGTCGACGTGGAGTTCCGCAACTACCGGCAGGGCAAGGCGCTGGAGTTCCGTACCGACGTCTGGCGCGGCTGGGCGTCGAGCAACCAGGAGCCGGCCCCGGCGCAGGGCCGACGCACCGACTGGGTGAGCGCCGACCAGCGGTGGATCGACGACGCGTTCATCGCCGGCGAGACCGGTCAGCACCTGATGGCGGTGACCACGTACCCGGCCGGTAAGCCGAGCGCCGTCACCTGGTTCGGGCCGATCCAGCGACCCCGGATGGGCGGGAACTACGTGCCGGTCCGCTACCTGGACACCGTCTACCTGCCCGCGCCCGGGTGGGGCGACGGGGGCGGCCACATCGGTGAGGCGTACGCGAACTACGACATGGTCAACCGGACCACCCTCTACCAGGGCGACAAGGAGCTGAACTGGGGCAACGCCGAGTACCTCCAGGTTTCCGGTCTGGCCCAGCAGCGGCTGCCGTATCGGCTGGTGGTGGAGAACGACAGGGCCGCGTGGACGAACCCGTACTCCCGGCAGACCCGCACCGAGTGGGGCTTCCACTCGGCGGTCACCGGGGAGGAGTCGGCCGAGGTGCTGCCGATGATCCAGCTGGACTACCGGGTGGCCATCGACTCCACCGGCAAGGCGTCCCGGCGGGCACCGTTGACAGTTGTCGCCTCCCACCTGCCCGACGTCACCGGCAGGATCGGCGCGGTGACAGTCGAGGTGTCCTACGACGACGGGGCGACCTGGCAGAAGCAGCGGCTGACCCGGCACGGCGACGGCTGGCGTACCGCGCTGGCCGCACCCGCGAAGGCCGGCTTCGTGAGCCTGCGCACCACGGCGCGTGACACCGCCGGCAACACAGTGAGCCAGAGCATCAGCCGGGCGTTCGGCCTGCGCTGACAGCACTGCGGTCGGCCGCCGCGTCGACCCCCGGCTGCCCTCGGTCGCCATGGCCAGCGGTGGAATGGCCGTCGGTGCCGCTGTGCTGCTCCTCGTCGGGCTGACCGGCCTGCTGCC
>NZ_JBEZGJ010000367.1:0-1468 GCF_040649965.1 Micromonospora sp. NPDC048843 | reverse complement strand
CGACGGACTGGTCGAACGTCGCAGCGAACTGATCGACACTGGCATCGAGCGCCTCGCCGACGCCGTGCAGTCGGGGCCAGCCGAGGCGTTGTGCGGCCGGGCGCCGTCCATCTGGGACACCTTCTCGGCGACCCCCGGAAAGGTCGACAACGGCGACACCGGCGCGGTGGCGTGCGACCACTACCACCGGTGGCCGGAGGACCTGGCGCTGGCGCGTCGACTCGGCGTGGACGCGTACCGGTTCTCGGTGGCCTGGCCCCGGGTCATGCCCGACGGCGTCGGCCGGGTCAACGCCGCCGGACTGGACTTCTACGACCGGCTCGTCGACACCTTGCTCACCGACGGGATCCGACCGTTCGTCACGCTCTACCACTGGGATCTGCCGCAGGTCCTCCAGGACCGGGGTGGTTGGCCGGAGCGCGCCACCGCCGAGGCGTTCGCCGACTACGCGGCGGTGGTGGCCGCCCGCCTCGGTGACCGGGTCGCCGACTGGTGCACCGTCAACGAGCCGCTCTGCGTGTGCTGGATCGGGCACCTGGAGGGCAACATGGCCCCCGGCGAGCGGGACCTCACGCGGGCGGTGCACGCCTCGCACCACGTGCTGCTCGGGCACGGCCTGGCCACCCAGGCGATCCGCGCCAACGCCGCCCGGCCGGCCTCGGTGGGTCTGGTGGTCAATCTCAGCCCGATCGAGGCGGCGACCGACCGACCCGAGGACGTGGCGGCGGCCCGCCGGGCGGACGGGCACGTCAACAGGTGGTGGTTGGACCCGGTCCACGGGCGTGGCTACCCGGCCGACATGATCGCCACCTACGGGGTCGAGCCGCCGGTACGCGGCGACGACCTGGCGGTGATCGCCACGCCGACGGACTTCCTCGGGGTGAACTACTACTTCCGTCAGCTGGTGGTCGACGACCCGACCGGCGCGGCCCCGTACGCCCGGCAGGTGCCGGTGCCCGGCTCGGTGGAGACCGCGATGGGCTGGGAGATGTACCCGGCGGGCCTGGAGCGGCTGCTCGTCGACGTGCACGAGGAGTACCGGCCGGGCCGGATCATCGTCACCGAGAGCGGCTCGGCGTGGCCGGACGAGATCACCCCGGACGGCACCGTGGAGGACAAGGAACGCACCGACCACCTGGAGCAGCACCTGGCCGCGTGCGCGGCGGCGGTGGCCCGAGGGGTTCCCCTGGACGGCTACTTCGTCTGGTCACTGCTTGACAACTTCGAGTGGGCGTACGGCTACGACAAGCGATTCGGGCTGGTGCACGTCGACTACGCCACCCAGCGCCGGACGGTTAAGGCCAGCGGTCTGCGCTACGCCGAGTTGATCCGCGCCCACCAGCAGCTCGCCCGCACCACCGGCACCGCGACGCCGGTGGCCTGAACGGGGGCGGTGCGAGCGGCCGCCCGGGGTCCGCTGGAATATCTGCTCCCGGCGATCGAGGCGCGCGAGGCTGAGCTCACCGCG
>NZ_JBEZGJ010000366.1:0-1472 GCF_040649965.1 Micromonospora sp. NPDC048843 | reverse complement strand
CCAGTCCTCGCCCTGCTCGACCGGAACCACCGGGGCGTGCTGCCCGGGGTGCGGCAGGAACAGCGAGACGCTCTGGTTAGCACCCGGGGTGAGCGGCGGCCGCGGTCAGTCGTTGTCGTTCTTGTCGTCGGCGTCGTCGTCGTCGTCGTCAGCGTCGTCAGCGTCGTTGTCGTCGTCGTCGACCGGCTCCTGCTCGGCCTTGACCACCGAGCCGTTGTCCCGGTCGACGTCCACCTCGTGTTCGGTGTCGCCGGCCACGATCTCGACGCTCCACACCGGTCGGCCGTTCTCCTGCTCGGCCTCGACCTCGACGATCTGACCGCCGCCGGCCTTGGCGAGCGCGATCTCACCGGCGCGCTTCTCGTCGACCGCGCTGCCCGCGGGCGCGGTGCCGGTCGACGGCGTACCGGACGGGGTGCCGGTCGACGGCGTACCCGATGGGGTGCCGGCCGACGGCGTACCGGTGGCTGCCGGCGCGTCGGTGGCCGTCGGCGCGACGGTTGCCGCGGCGAGTGCCGTGCCGCCGGTCCGCGAGTCGTTCGCGGCGTTGACGCCGAGCGCGACCCCGGCCACCGCCAGCACCGCCGAACCGCCGACCGACGCCAGAAGCAGATTGGTGCGCTTCATCGTGGTGTCCACCTTTCCTCGGTTGTCGACTTCGAGGATCGGCCAGATCGGGATAGCACCGCGCTGTCCGGACGCTAAGGGCGGGTTAAGGCGGTCGAGGGCCGGGTCAGCCGCGCCGGTTGAGTTCCGCTTCCAGCCGCTGGACGAGCGTCTTGCGGTCCTTGCTGGCGCGCTCGTTGCGCAGCGCGGTCTTGAGCTGTCGCGTGTCGAGGCCACGGACCAGCTTGGCCGCCTCCGCGACCGACATCTCCGTCATCCGTCCGGCCGTGGTGGCGTCCCGACGCGCCCGTTTGGCCGGCCCGGTGTTGGCGACGTACTGCTTGCCGGATCGGGACGCTTCGCGCTTCTTCGTGTCGGTCGCGCGTTTCTGGTTCTCCGACATCTCCTCCCAGGCCTTCTGGGGCAGGTAGCGACTCGTGGTGGCACCCTTGCGCGCACGGGTGTCGCCGTCCTTCGTCTGCCACTTCTCGTTGCCCCAGCGCTGGAGAGACTTCTGCCGCTCGTCCTTTTCGCCCAGGAATCCGCCGCCGCGCTTCTTGTACTCCTGAGTGACCAGCTGTGACTTGCGCGCCGACCACTGCCCCGGCCGGCCGCCCTTGTCGGAAGCCTTGATTTCTTCCTTGATCTGCTCTCTGAGCTCGGGTTTCGTATACCGCGCCATGACTGGCAGCTACCCGGCACCGCAGCGGCTATGCGTCCCGCGGCGACGTCGGAGGCCCGAGCCGGAGCAGCACCTGCGCGCCGCCTCGCCGGCGATGCTCTGCGCGCTGGTGGAGACCGCCACCCAGCGCCCGTCGGCACACCGGTAGGTGTTGCGCGGGGCGTTGTTGTTGGACCGGTTGCCC
>NZ_JBEZGJ010000365.1:0-1485 GCF_040649965.1 Micromonospora sp. NPDC048843 | reverse complement strand
ATCACTGGATCGCTCGGGTCGGGGTATCGGTAGCTGAAGTACGAAGATCGGGGTACCGCGTTGCCAGCGATTCGCGCGGTCAGCCGCAGTACCCGGATCGTGGTCTTCTGCTGCTCGTGACCGACGTTGATCAGGTGGTCAAGCTGCGCGCGGACAACCTCCGGCGGTGCGGCATGCCGACGGATCGCGAGCTCATCGATGATCACTTCGTAGGTGGGTCCGCCGGGTCTATCAAGGACCCGTTGCCGGGCAGCTCGGGCTTCCAGTGCTCGCTCCACCGTGAATCTCCGGGGGTAGGCAGCACGATCTGCCACCGCGCGGACCTCGGTGTACGCCGGGATCTGCAACAAGCCCGGCAGCAGGGTGATGTGGTACTCAGCGATGTGCTCCGCACCGGCCTCCAGGTCCGCGTAGAGCGCCTGGCGTGGTCCCATCTCGACGCGGAACTTCTCCCACCAGCCGTTCTCCTGGGACTCACGAGCGATGGCCATGATCTCTTCCCACCGCTTCTCGTCAACTCGAAAGTGGTCGAGGACCCGCATGATCTCGTCTTGATCTGGTCGGACTCTCGCGTTTTCCAAACGGCTCAGCTTCTGCTTGGCGATCTTTGTCTCTCTGCAAAGCCGCTCAGCGGAGTAGCCGTGCTCCTCCCGAAGTCGCACGAGTTCGCTAGCGAGCCGGCGACGACGCACATATGGACTGATCACCGACACCTCCGGCGAGAGACGCGAATAGCCCGGTGATCCATCCTGCCTGGAACCCGGCGACGAGAGCGTAACGCCTGTTTTGCCGGTCACCGCCAGCGCCGATCTTGCTTTCCGTATAGAAACCCCTGGTCAACCGTGCGGCGACCGGTAAGTCTCCCCCAAACTTTCCCTATTGGCCGGTGTTCCCGGGGCTGCGCAAGAACCGCGATCGTGGAAGCACAACAAGCGATGTGTATACGGCTTGAAGTGGGGTCGCGTGGCGACATTTTCGCGGCGGACCCCCACGTCCCAGGTACGGGACGAGGGGCATGGACGCCACGAGCGCCGATCGCCATCCGACATACCTGGGGCCCCTGCCCGCTGTCACTGCCAAGGAGGGCGTGGCGGCGGGCAGGCCGAACGTCGCAAGTCCTCTTGGGACGCCGTTCCAGGAAGGCGGATCGATCCGCCAGCCAACGTGCCGGTAGCTGCGGGGGCTACCCGCCCACCCAACATCCCAGTCCCATTGGAGGCTTCCATGAACAGCCTGCTCGCCGTCAACAACGACCCGTTCGAGCTCGACGTGCAGATCGTCACGGAGGGTCCGGTCGCCGCCGCTCTGCTGGCCGACACGGACGACGGCTGCGACACCGTGAAGGGCAGCGACTGCTGACCGAACACCCCCGCTGGTTCCGGCAGGCGATCCCCGATGCGACGTCGGGCCGCTGCACTGGCACGTGGCGCTGGGCTGTTTCAAGCTCGCTGTCATCTGCGAGGGCATCCACTACCGCCACACGCT
>NZ_JBEZGJ010000364.1:0-1487 GCF_040649965.1 Micromonospora sp. NPDC048843 | reverse complement strand
ACGAGGTCGACGTTGCCGTCGTCGTCGCAGGCCACCACGACGACGCGCATGCCGGCCATCACCGCCGACGCCGCGTTCGTGCCGTGCGCCGACGAGCCCGGCGCCGGCTATCTCGCCGGTGAGCTGCGCCAACGGCAGACCGGGGTCGCGCCTCCGCCGGTCGTCCCGCACGCCGGTCCCGCGCAGGCACATCCCGGGCAGCCGTTCATCCCCGGCCAGGCCGGCCCGGCGCAGATTCCGCCGCCGCCCGACGTGACGCAGTTCAGCCCTCCGCCCGGGCCGCCCGCACCGCAGCACGGTCCTGGGCAGGCCGGTCCGGGGACCCCACCGCCCGGGCCGTTCCCGCCCTCGCCGGGTTGGTACCCACCGCCCTGGCAGCAGGGCTCGCCCGGCGGCACGCCCGGGCAGCCGTACCAGGAGGCCGACGGGGTGACCCGGGTGCCGGCCCCCGCGTACCCGGACGCGGCCGCGTACCCGGATGCGAGCTGGACGCCGGACACCACAGCCGCACCGACCGCCGAGGACTTCGCCCGACGCCGCCAGGTTCGACCCGCCGACCCGGTGGCGACAATGGGTGTCCGCGCGGTGGTCAACAAGATGGGCCTCCTCCGACTCTCTCCGGGGCGGCACGAGCAGGAGCTCAAGCGGGACATCGAGATGGTGCGCCGCAACTTCGGCGGTCTGCGGCAGGTCACAGTGGTCAACCCGAAGGGCGGTGCCGGTAAGACGGTGGCCATCCTGCTGCTCGCGATGACGTTCGGTCAGAAGCGCGGCGGCTACGTGCTGGCCTGGGACAACAACGAGACCCAGGGCACCCTGGGGATGCGCGCCCAACAGGACTTCCACTCCCGCACGGTGCGGGACATGCTGCGTGACCTCGGGCAGTTCCAGGGCGCGCACGGGCGGGTCGGCGACCTGTCGCAGTACGTCCGCTCGCAGGGCGAGGGGATGTTCGACGTCCTGGCCTCGGACGAGTCGGCCACCGGCGGCGAGATGTTGACCGCTGCCGCTTTCGCCGAGATCCGTGAGGTGGTCAGCCGGTTCTACAAGCTGATCTTCGTGGACACCGGGAACAACGTCCGGGCGCAGAACTGGCAGGCGTCCATGGATGCCACCGACCAGTTGGTGGTCACCATGTCGGCCCGTAACGACTCCGCCGAGACCGCCGCCCGGATGCTCGACCACCTGGAGCAGAGCGGCCGGCAACGGCTGGTCCGTCAGGCCGTGACTGTGGTGTCGATGCCACCGTCCCGCAAGGAGATCGACCTGCCGGCCATCCAGGAGCACTTCGCAGCCCGCACCCGGGCGGTGCTGCTGGCCCCGTACGAGCGGCTCATCGACAGTGGCGAGCCGATCCGGTACGGCGGGCTTTCCTCGGCCACCCGGGACGCCTGGCTGAAGATCGCCGCGGCGGTCGTCACCACCCGCCTGACCCACGCCAACTGAGGCACACGTTGCCGGCGCCTTCCGGGCGCCGGCAACGCTGT
>NZ_JBEZGJ010000363.1:0-1501 GCF_040649965.1 Micromonospora sp. NPDC048843 | reverse complement strand
CAACGCCGTTCAGTTAAGTGGTTGGTGTGGTCGTCAAGGGTCGGGGATGACGATGTCGATACTGGTGGTGGCTTGGTAGCTGCGCCGGTCGATGGTGGGGCCGCGGGCTTGGTATTTGCTGTTTGAGCGTTTGATCATGCGGGTTTTGGTGCGTAGGCGGCGTTCGGGCAGTAGGTGGGCCAGGACGTCGGCGCCGATGACGCCGACCAGATCGATGACGGTGTCGGCCAGCACGCCGGCGGCGTGCACGATCTGGTCGCGGGCGGTGTTCAGGGCGGTGGTAAAGCTGGCGCGGTCGGGGTCGAGGCCGGGTCGGCTGTCGGTGGCGTCGACCATCGCGGTGCGTAGTAGTTGATAGACGCTGAGCAGGGCGTAGATCTCTTGCTGGATGCCGTCGGGGGTGCGGGCGCGTAGGACTCGTCCGCCCAGGATTGAGGATTTGAGTTCGAGGTAGGCGCTCTCGATCTCCCAGCGCTGGTGATAGAGCCGGATCAGTTCGGCGCTGGGATGGGTGACTGGGTTGAGTAGGGTGGTGATCAGCCGGTAGCCGCCGGTGTGGGTGCCCGCGGTGGTGGTGATGCTGATCTGCGCGTCGATGACTCGGATCGGCTGCCCGCCGATGATGGAGGAGAAGGATCCGTCGTGATGGCGGCGCAGGGTCGGTAGCTTGCGGCCGGTCTTACAGCGGATCAGCAGATGCGCGCCGGTGGCGGCCAGAGTGATGATCAGGTCCGCGGCGGCGTAGTTTCGGTCGGCCAGCAGCAGCATCCCGGGCCGCAGGCTGCGACAGAGGTGGCGGGCCTGGTCGAGTTCCCCGACGCTGACCGGGTCGAACACGGCGTCCAGCACTGAGCGGGTGCCGCAGGACAGCAGGGCGCTGAGCCGTAGTTGCGGATAGCCGGAACCGCCGTTGTTGCAGCGTTGTTTGGCATAGCGACCGCTGTTGGCGGCCGAGTCCGCGACCGTCAGGAACGTTCCGTCGACCACGGTCAGTAGCAAACCCCGCCAGCGCACCTGAGCGGCGCTGGTGACGGCCGGCCCGCGCAACAGATCGAACAGGGCCTGCACCGGTTGCGGACCGAGACGTTGCCGGGCTTGGCGCAGGGCACTGCCGGTGGGCGCCACGAGTGGCAGGCCGGACAACCCGCTGGTCAGCTTGGACCACACCTGCCGGTATCCGAGTTCGGCGAACAGGCATCCCGCGAGCAGCAGATACATCACGACCCGGGCCGGCAACAGCCGAACCCGCGACTGCGTTCGCCTGGTCACGGCCAGGACATCATCGACCATCTCGAACGGCACCAGCCGAGTCAGCTCGCCCAGATGACCCGGCGCGAACACCCCCGCAGCTACCCTCACCGTCCGGGTTATGGCAATCTGATCAGCCAGCGGAGCTCCAGGTTCAAGGGCGTCTTAGAGTGACCACCCTCTATACCGGAGCTCCGCTGCTTTACGCCTCAGACACGCCTTGACGATCCGCCCAACCGCTTAACTGAACGGC
>NZ_JBEZGJ010000362.1:0-1606 GCF_040649965.1 Micromonospora sp. NPDC048843 | reverse complement strand
TGCCGAGGGCCTGGCGGGGCTGGCCCGCATGGCGGTGACCGCGTCCTTCCTGGACCGCCGCCGACGTCGGCGTACGCGCTCTCGCTCGACCTCGGCGGACGAGTGGGCTGCGGCCTGCGCTACTCTTGAATGTCGCCGCTGTCGCACCGCGCTGACCGTGCGCGCCCGAGGGCGGCGACAGCCGCATTTTCCCAGCTCCAAGCCCCAGGAAGTGACATGCCTCCGAAGAAGAAGCTCGTCAAGACGTTCACGCTTCAGTTGCCGGCGGGCCAGGCCACGCCGGCGCCGCCGGTCGGCCCCGCGCTCGGCCAGCACGGCGTGAACATCATGGAGTTCTGCAAGTCCTACAACGCGCAGACCGAGTCTCAGCGGGGCGACATCGTCCCCGCCGAGATCAGCGTGTTCGAGGACCGGTCCTTCACGTTCGTGCTGAAGACCCCGCCCGCTGCCCGGCTGCTGATCAAGGCCGCCGGTGTGCAGAAGGGTTCGGGTGTTCCGCAGTCCGAGAAGGTCGGCTCGGTCAGCCGCGCCCAGCTGCGTGAGATCGCCGAGAAGAAGATGGCCGACCTCAACGCCAACGACATCGCCCAGGCCGAGAAGATCATCGCCGGCACCGCCCGGTCGATGGGCATCACCGTCAACGACTGACGTCGGCCCCGGCCTTCGACCCAAACCGTGGGAGGGCTCGCGCCGAGCGGCCCGCCAGAGACCACAGGAGTAATCAGCAATGCAGCGCAGCAAGAGCTACCGCAAGGCCGCCGATGTCATCGACCGGTCGAAGCTCTACACCCCCACCGAGGCCGTGAAGCTGGCCAAGGAGACCACCAACGTCAAGTTCGACGCCACGGTCGAGGTCGCCATGCGCCTCGGCGTCGACCCCCGCAAGGCGGACCAGATGGTCCGCGGCGTGGTCAACCTGCCGCACGGCACCGGTAAGACCGCCCGCGTGATCGTGTTCGCCAGCGGCGCGAAGGCCGAAGAGGCCGCCGCCGCGGGTGCGGACGAGGTGGGCACCGATGAGCTGGTCGCCCGCATCCAGGGTGGTTGGCTGGACTTCGACGCGGCGATCGCCACGCCGGACCAGATGGCCAAGATCGGCCGGATCGCGCGGATCCTGGGCCCGCGCGGTCTCATGCCGAACCCGAAGACCGGCACGGTGACCATGGACGTCACCAAGGCGGTGTCGGACATCAAGGGCGGCAAGATCACCTTCCGGGTGGACAAGCACTCCAACCTGCACCTGATCATCGGCAAGGCCTCCTTCACGGAGACCCAGCTGGTGGACAACTACGCTGCGGTGCTCGACGAGGTGCTGCGTGCCAAGCCGTCCGCGGCCAAGGGCAAGTACCTTCGCAAGGTCATCCTGACCACCACGATGGGCCCGGGCGTCCCGGTCGACCCGAACCTGGTGAAGAACCTTAGAATATTCCCTCGACGCCGTGACCCACAGCGACGACGGCACCAGCGCCGAACGGCTGGCCACTCCGACCCTGTCGCTGGTCCTCGCGGCGTGCTCTCCGACTGGATGACCTCGTTCCGGCCGGAGCCGCAGACATGACCGACACCGACGGCACCACTGACGGGGAGCCGGATCCCGAGATCACCC
>NZ_JBEZGJ010000361.1:0-1704 GCF_040649965.1 Micromonospora sp. NPDC048843 | reverse complement strand
CGGCGGTGTACGACAGGACGACCTCGACACCGGCGCCGACACCCGCGTGCTTGAGCGCGTTGGTCAGCGCCTCCTGCACCACCCGGTAGACGGTCCCGCCGGGCCCCGGTCAGTCCGGGCCGCTCGGCACAGCCGCGGCCACGCCGGTGGGCACTGCCGTCCGGCGCCGACGGCGGGTCAGCAGCACCAGCGCCACCACGAGGTACGCCCCGGCGGTCAGCGCGAACGCCACCGCGTTGCCGGCCGCCGTGGCGAGCAGACCGTAGCCGGCGTACGTCACGATGATCAGCACGTCGGTGGCCATCCCGGCCAGGGACGTGACTGTGGCGCGGCTGGTGCCGGTGATCCGGGCCTGGAGCCGCGCGTCGGCCAGCACGGTGGCCAACTGCGCGGCACCGAAGGCCACCGCGAGCAGCACGAACCCCGCCGGATGCCGGAGCAGGGCACCCGCAGCCAGCGCGACGCCGACCAGCCCCAGCAGCGCGGCGTAGCCTCGGCCGCCCAGCCGCTCCCCCGCCGGGGCGAGCAGCCCGCCGACTGTCACTCCGGCCCAGAGCAGCAGGAGCAGCAGGGGTACGGCCTGCGCCCCGACGCCGGTGTCCAGGGCCAGCAGCGGGGTGTACTCGTCCAGGGCACCCCAGTCGGCGGCGACCACTGCCACCAGCAGCACGGCGGCCCGTACCGGCGGACGGGTGCGGACCTGCGACACCCCGGCCCGCAGCGTGTCCCACCACCCCAGGTCACCATCGTCGTCCGGGCTCGCGGGCAGGGCGGTGTCCGGCTCGTCCGGCCCCTGTGGTGCGGCGCCCACCGGCCGGGCGGCCATCGCCGGCTCGGCGACCGGGGCGGCTGCGGCGGCCGGCGCGCGGTGTTCCGGGAAGCGGGTAGCGACGATCGTGGCGAGCAGGCAGGCGAGCACGCTGGCCGCGCCGACCACCGGGTACCCGCCGACGGCGAGCACCGGGCCGGCGAGCACTCCGGAGACCACCACGCCCAGCACACCCGCTGTCCGCGCCCGTCCAAGCACCCGGGCGTACCGGCCGACAGCGCCGAGCCGGTCCAACTCGGTCCAGACCAACGCCTCCAGCGCACCGGAGACCAGTGCGCCACCAGCGCCCCAGAGCAGGAAACCGACAGCGAAGGCCGGGTACGACGGCAGCAGCACCCAGAGCGCAAAACCGGCGGCGGCCACGAGCGGGGCGAGGCACAGCAGCAGCCGGCGGGACAGCACGTCGGCCCAGGCGCCGGAGGGCACCTCGAACAGGATGCCTGCGGCGGACCAGATGACGAAGAGCGACGCGATCTGCCCCACCGACAGCCCGGCGTCGGCGAAGAACACCACGTACAGCGGATAGAGCAGGACGAGGTCACTGAGGAACGCGTACCCGTAGAGGGTCGCCGTCAGCCGACGGACCGCCGGCTCGGGCACGCGCGAAGCGGTGGGGGTCATAGGGCCTTCCCGTGGGAGTGGAGACGGACACCGGACGTGCGGTGCCCGTGGTGGCCCACGGGATCGGCCGACGCTGCTGGATCAATGTCGCCAGGTCATGCCCGCGATGCTAGACAACCGGCGCGGCCGCGGCCAGCGCTTTCGGCGTGCCGAGCAGCGCGAACCGTGCCAGGTGGGCAAGATCCTCGGCGCGGCGGCGCATCCCCGAGTCGAGCGCCCGGTAGGCCGCCCTGTCGTCCATCTTGAACTCGCGC
>NZ_JBEZGJ010000360.1:0-1718 GCF_040649965.1 Micromonospora sp. NPDC048843 | reverse complement strand
ACCGACAGGTACGACGCCAGCGCATCACCACCGGCACCCGCCGCCATCGACTCGAGCACCCGCCGGTACAGGCCCACCAGGGACTCCGCCGACTCCCGTGACAGGGCGTGCGTGTGCGTGGTGAGCAGGAGATAGCCGCCGACGGCGGAGACCGCCAGGCCGAACTCGGTCGCGCCCTCGCCCACGCTCTGCTCGGAGTCCACCAGGTCGGTGTCGACGTGGTCGAAGTCCTGGTAGCTGAACCGGACGTCGAGCAGCCGGTCCACCGCGGCGAGGCGCTGCACGGCCGGCATCGGGTAGCGGCGGTGGCCCCAGACCTCGGTCTCCCTGAGGAATACCCGGCGGACGAGATCGTCCCAGGTGCGCGCGCCGCGGTCGAAGGCGAACGGCAGCGTGTTGAGGTACATGCCGTACACCTGGTCGGCACCGGGCGCCTCTGGCCGGGCACTGAACACCAGGCCGGTGAAGAACGCCTCGTCGGGGGTGAGGATGCTCATGACCTTGAGGTGGGCGGCCAGCAGCACGCTCTTGAGCGAGGCCCCCGACTGGACGGCGAGGCCGCGCAGTCCCGCTTCGAGGTCGCGCAGCGGCACGGCGACGCGGTACTTCTCGCGCGGCTGCGACGCATCCCCGGCCCACGCCGGCGGCAGGGTGAACCGGGCGTACCCGTCCACCACCGACCGCCAGTAGTCCCGGTCCTCGTCGGAGGCCAGGGAGCGCCCCTCGGCCGCGATGAAGTCCGCGTACCGCACCGCCGGGGCGGACCGCTCGGTGACCGGCTCGCCGTCGCGGAGCCGGGCGTACTCGGTCAGCAGTTCCATCAGCAGTGCGCGGTGGCTCCAACCCTCGGTGATGGCGTGGCACACCGTCACGGTCAGCCACCAGGCGTCGTCCTCGAGGTGGGCTGTCATGCGCAGCAGCGGGGCCTGCTCGAGGTCGAACAGCGTGGCGCGCTCCCGGCCGGCGAGGTCGGCCAGCGCCTTGCGGCGCGCGTCCTCGTCCAGCCCGCGCAGGTCGCCGAACGCCACCGGGATCTCCGCGGTGGCGCGCACGACCTGCAGCGGCACCGACCACGAGTCGAGGTGGAAGGACGTACGCAACATCTCGTGCCGCTCAGTCACGACGGCGGCCGCGGCGCGCAGTGCCTCCTCGGCGAAGGGTGAGCCGTCACGGACCCGGAACGACGACACGTTGTGGTAGGCGTGCTGCTCGCGGTCGGCGAACATCTCGACGAGCATGCCGAGCTGCACCTGCGACAGCGGGTACGCGTCCACCGCGTCCGCCGGCAGCTTCGCCCGGTCGTCCTCGCCGATCTGGGCGAAGGGGGCCACGTACTCCTCGACCTCGGCGGCGCCGGGCCGTCCGGTCAGGAACTCGCAGAGCTCGGCGACCGTACGGTGCTCGAAGACCTCCCGGACCCCGACGTCGAAGCCGGCGCCTCGCAGCGCGCCGACGAGCGCCACCGCGCGGATCGAGTGGCCGCCCAGCTCGAAGAAGCCGTCGGTGACGCCGACTCGCTCGCGGCCGAGGACGTCGGCCCAGATCTGCGCGACCCGCTCCTCGGTGACCGTACGGGGTGCGACGTAGCCGTCGTCCGCTCCGGGAACGTCGTCCGGGGACGGCAGGGCCCGCCGGTCGACTTTGCCGTTGGCGTTGAGTGGGATGACGTCGAGACCGACGAACGCGGACGGGACCATGTACTCCGGCAACCGCACCCG
>NZ_JBEZGJ010000359.1:0-1949 GCF_040649965.1 Micromonospora sp. NPDC048843 | reverse complement strand
CTGGCGTTGGGGGTGCCCCCCGGCGTGGCGGTCCTCGGCTGTGACGCGCCCGGCTGCGCGCGCCGGCCGCGGGCCAGCGGTCCACCGCCGCCGCGACCGCCGTGGACACCCTCCAGGTGCAGCAGGCGTACTGGTGGACCACTACCGGACAGACCTTCCTGCAGGCCCAGGTGGCCACCACCGCCACCGACGACCCGGACGTGGAGATCACCGTCAGTTGGCGCACCGCGGACGGCACCACCGGCTCGTTCCCGCTGTACCGGTTCGAGGACTCCGGCGAGTACCAGTACCACTACGCCCTCCCCCAGCCGGTGCCGAACCGACCGGTTCAGCTGACGGCCACCTCCAGCCTCGGCGGGGTCAGCCGGGCGATCACCCCGACACTCTGGCCGAACGCCTCCCCGCCGCCGCTGCCGGCCGGCTACCAGAAGGACTTCATCGACGCGTACCTGACGCCGGTGGACATCCAGGCACGGATCAAGCGGCTGGCCCGCCAGTACCGGGACCTGGTGGACGTGATCGACCTGCCGAACAAGACCCAGGGATACCGACGCAACGCAGTCGGCTACCTGGGCGACCCGGCGGTGGCCGCCCTGGTCGTCGAGTCGGTCCGCTTCGGCGACCAGAACATGAACGGCGTCCAGGTGCGGACGGTCGACCCGGGCCGGACGAACCGGCCACTGACCGTCGGCTACCGCGACCGCGTCCTCACCGTGTCACTGGCCACCGACACCGCGGGCAAGACGGTGAGCACCACCGACGAGGTCGCGGCGGCGATCAATGCCCGTCAGCCGGACCGGTTCCGGGCCACCGTCGAGGACGGCTCGGCCGGGCTGCCGATGCCCGTCGCCGGCCCCACCCGACTCGACGACGGCCTCCAGGGCACCGAGGTGCCGGCTCGGCCGTGGACGGTGCAGGCGCTGCGCCTCGGCGTACACCGGGATGGCTCCCGGGTCGGTGTGCTCGCGTACTCCCAGGAACACGCCCGGGAGTGGGCCACCCCGCTCGTGACGCTGGAGTTCGCCGAGCGGATGCTGGCCAACGCCCGGACCGACCCGGCCACCCGTGAGCTGCTGGAGCAGGTCGACATCTTCGTCATCCCGATGGTCAACCCGGACGGCGCGAACTACTCGTTCAACGACTTCAACTTCCAGCGCAAGAACCTCGTCAACCACTGCACCCGTGCGGCCCGCGACCCGAAGAACCGCACCTCGTGGGGCGTCGACATCAACCGCAACTACACCGTCGGGTCGTACTTCGACGGCTACGTGGGCGCCAGCGCCAACTGCCTGTCCGGCACCTACGCGGGCACCGCCGAGCTGTCCGAGGCGGAGAGCGGCAACGTGATCGCGCTCGCTCAGGACCACCCGAACATCAAGTTCGCGATGAACGTGCACTCCTACGGCGGGTACTTCATGTGGCCGCCGGGGGCGTACCGGGCCGACGGCAGGGTCACCCTGCCGCGACCGTCGATCGACGAGTCGACGCTGTTCCTCAACAGCGCCCGACGGATCGTCGGCGCCATCGCTCAGGAGCGCGGCACCGTCACCTGGCCGTCGCAGACCGGACCGGTCGCCGACGTGCTCTACTCCGCCGCCGGCAACTCGGCCGACCAGCTCTACTACGAGCTGGGCATCTTCGCCTGGGACTTCGAGGTCGGCAACGACCGGTGGAACCCGGCGACCAACCAGTGGGAGGGCGTCGGCTTCCAGCCGCCGTTCGACGAGGCGCACGGCGAGTCCCAGGAATACGCCGGCGGGCTGGTGGAAATGGTCCGGGTGGCCCGCGACCACGCCGCCGCCGAGGCGGCCGCCGGCTGACCCGCGGGTCCGTACCGCCGCCGGCAGCAGCCGGCGGCCGGGCCGGCCACGAGGGGGGAACCCCCCACCAGGCCCATGAAAAGGGTGTGTACCGCGCGATCCCCTCCCAGCTCACGCGGGGGCGGGAGG
>NZ_JBEZGJ010000358.1:0-2025 GCF_040649965.1 Micromonospora sp. NPDC048843 | reverse complement strand
CGGCCTGGTCAACAACGCCGGCGTCACCAGCCTGATCGGGCCGTTCACCGAGTTGCGGGTCGAGGACCTGCGCCGGGTCGTCGACGTCAACCTCGCACACACCGCCTCGATCTGGTACGCCGCCGTGGCGACACCCCAGAGGAAGTCGGGTGGCAGCTTGGACAGGTCGGGCACGGGACGGTTCTCCTCTGGGGTTGGATGACTCACTTGACAGCGCCGGCGGTGAGGCCGGCGACGAAGTAGCGCTGTAGGGCAAGGAACCCGACGACGACCGGGATGCTGACCACCAGCGAGGCGGCCATGATCTGGTTCCAGTAGACGTTGAACTGGGTGGAGTAGCCCTGCAGGCCGACGGCCAGGGTGCGGCTGCCCTCGTCGGTCATCACTGACGCGAAGAGCACCTCACCCCAGGCGGTCATGAACGCGTACACGGTGACCGCGACGACGCCGGGCACCGCGGCCGGCAGGATGACCTGGAACAGGGTGCGCAGCGGACCGGCGCCGTCGACCTGCGCCGCCTCGTCCAGACCCCTGGGGATCGAGTCGAAGTAGCCGACCAGCATCCAGATCGAGAACGGCAGCGAGAAGGTCAGGTACGTGATGACCAGGCCGGTGCGGCTGGCGTACAGCTCGATGCCTGTGGCGTTGCCCAGGTTGACGTAGATGAGGAACAGCGGCAGCAGGAACAGGATGCCGGGGAACATCTGCGTGGACAGCACCGTCACCGAGAAGAGGCTCCGGCCGCGGAACCGGTACCGGCTGACCGCGAACGCGGCGAAGATGGCCACCGCCACCGAGCAGATCGCCGCGATGCTGGACACCACCAGGCTGTTCACCAGGTACCGGGCCAGCGGCACTGTGCTCCACATGTCGATGAACGGTTGCAGGGTGGGCCGGCTGGGCCACCAGGTGAAGCCGTTCTGCACGTCCTGCAACGGCTTCGCCGCCGAGGTGACCATGACGTAGAGCGGGATGACGACGAAGAGGGTGAGCAGGGTCAGCACGATGCGCCGGCCCCAGCGCTCACCGGCGGTCTCACGCATGGTCGTCCCTCCGACGGTTGGTGATCAGCAGGTACACGGCCGAGACGACCAGCAGGAACAGCAGAAGCGCCACCGACATCGCCGACCCGGAGCCGAAGTCCCAGGTCTTGAAGGAGCTGCGGTAGATGTGGATGGAGATCAGGTCGGCCTGCTCCGGCGCGGAGCCGCCGAACAGCACGAACGGGGTGTTGAAGTCGTTGAACGTCCACAGGAAGAGGACCAGCAGCAGCACCAGGTTGACCGGTCGCAGCATCGGCAGGGTGACCGAGCGCAGCCGGCGCCAGAACCCGGCGCCGTCGATGGCGGCGGCCTCGTACAGCTCGCCGGGCACGTTCTGCAACCCGGCCATCAGGCACAGGAACGCGAACGGCCAGTTACGCCAGACCGACACCACCAGCAGCGACCAGAAGCTGTTGTCGCCGATCAACCAGAACGGCCGTTCGTTCATCAGCCCGAGCTGGTCCACGAGCACGTGGTTGACCAGGCCGGTGTCGCGTTGCAGCAGGAAGCTCCAGGTGATCACGGCGGCGTAGACCGGCAGCGCGTACGGGGTGAGGAACAGCGCCCGCAGGATCGCGCGTCCACGGAAGGGCCGTTGCAGGACGACCGCCGCCGAGATGCCGAGCAGCCAGGCGAACCCGACCGAGAGCAGGCTGTAGGCCAGGGTGATCCAGAACGAGTGCAGCAGTTCCTTGCCGGCGGCGCTGTTCAGGTCGAGCGTCGCCCGGTAGTTCTCCAGCCCGATGAAGGGCGCGGTGGACCAGTCACGGATGTGGAACTGGGTCAGCTCCAGCAGGCTCATCCAGACCCCGACGACCATCGGGATCACGTGGATGGCGAGTTCCAGCACGACGGCCGGTGCGAGCAGCAGGTACGGCAGGAGCGAGCGGCGGGGGCCGCGGGGCCGGCGGGCCCGGGGGGACGACCACGACGTTGGTCGCCGCGAGGATCGTCGGGACGGTGAGGTCGCGCAGCGACACGT
>NZ_JBEZGJ010000357.1:0-2074 GCF_040649965.1 Micromonospora sp. NPDC048843 | reverse complement strand
ACCGCATCGCCGAACGAGTCGAGCTGACCGGTGGTGATGTGTATGTGGTGCAGTTGGTGGTGGGGTGCGGGTCGGAGCCGGCGCGGGCCGTACTCGCGCAGCAGGGTCTGGACGATGCCGGCGGCGGGGATGGCCAGCAGCGCGCCGAGCAAACCGGCCAGCTCCGCCGCGAGCAGCACACTGACCAGCACCGTCAACGGGTTCAGCCGGACCGCGCGGGAGAGGATGAGCGGCTGGAGCAGGTGATTCTCCACCTGTTGGTAGACCACGAAGAAGACCAGCACCACCACCCCGGCGGTGGGGGAGTGCAGGAAACCGGCACCGGCCGCGATCACCGCGCCGAGGGTCGCCCCGACCAGCGGTATCAGGTCGGCCACCGCCACCAGCAGCGCGATCACCGCCGCGAAGGGCACCCCCGTGAGGGTCAGCACCACGAAGGTCAACGCCCCGCAGATCACGCTGATCAGCAGGTTCCCGGTGAGATAGCCGGTGACGGTGCGCGACACCTCCCGGCCCACCCGACGCAGCCGCTCGCCCTGACCGTCCCCGGCCGCCGCGAGAATGCCGCTGGTGATCCGCGGCGACTCCAACACCATGAGGTACGCGAGGACGATGACAGTGACCAGCCCGGCGACCGACTCGACGACGCCGCGCAGCACACCGACAGCGGGTTGGCGCAGCCGGCCGCCGAGGTCGCGCAGCTGCTCGGAGTGCTCGCTGACGTAGCGGCGTGCCCCGGTGCGCTCCAACGCCTGCCCCACCGGGCCCTGTCCGGCGCGGGCCTCCCGCAGCAGCTCGGGTGCCCGGTCGGCGAAGCGGCCCAACTCCCCGAACAACGGCACCAGGATGAGCGCGGCCAGGATCGCCAGCAGCACGAACGCGGCGAGGAACACCAGCAGGGTGGCCAGCGCCCGACGTCGGACGAAGCGGCGTTGCAGCCGGTCGACGAGGGGTTTGAGCGCAACGGCGAAGAACGCGGCCACCACCGCCCAGACCAGCACCCGCCGGGTCGCGTACACGAACCCCAGCGCGAGCGCGGTCGTCAGCACCAGACCGATCACGATCAGGGTGCGGCGGGCGGTCGCCCGCTGGTCGACGTCGCTCATCCGACCGGCCTTCCCCGCGCACGCCGTCGGAAACCCGGCATTGCGGGCACAACGGCGATCAGTGACGGGAGTGTTCGTCAGCGTCGGTCACCGGGTGGGCGCCGGCGACGAACGTGTCGAGTGCGGCGGCGTGCAGCAGCCCGCCGGGCACCGGGTCGCGCAGGGCGGCCACCGCCAGCCGGGCCACCGGCAGCCCGCCGGGGCGGGAGGTCGCCGCCAGCACCACGTTGCCGTACCTGCGGCCGCGCAACATCCGCCGGTCGCCTACCACGCACACGTCGGCGAAGACCGCCCGCAAGGTGGCCACCTGCACCCGAGTAGCGACCAGCGGCGGTAGGTCGGTGACGTTGACCAGGTACAACCCGTCGGGGCGCAGGGCGCGGGCCACCTCGGCGGCGAACTCGACGGTGCGCACGTGCCGGGGCATCCGGGCCGCACGGTAGATGTCGGCGATCACCAGGTCGTACCGGCCGTCCGGGGTGTCGGTCAGAGCGTCCCGGGCGTCGGCGACCTCGACCCGCACCTCCTGCGGCAGCGGCGGCAACTCCCGGGCCACCAGCTCGACCACCGCCGCGTCCCGCTCGACGACCCGTTGTGGGGAGCCGGGCCGGGTGGCGGCCAGCCAGCGGGGCAGCGTCAACGCGCCGCCACCGAGGTGCAGGACGTTCAGCGGAGCGCCGGCCGGGGCCGCCACCTCCACTGCCGAGGCGATCCTTCGGACGTACTCGAAGTGCAGGTGCCGAGGATCCTCGACATCCACGTACGACTGCTCCACCCCGGCGGACAGCAGCGTCCGCCCGGTCCGCCGGACCGGGTCGGCGACCAGCTCCAGCCGGTCGGCGGCGCGGTTCATATCCGGCACGCTAGCCGAGCCCACCCGCGATCTCGGCCGGGTCGGGTGTGCCCGGGTTGCCGAGCGGATTCTCCACGAACAGGACGCCGACGCCGATCAGTACCGCGAGCACGGC
>NZ_JBEZGJ010000356.1:0-2183 GCF_040649965.1 Micromonospora sp. NPDC048843 | reverse complement strand
CCAGTGTGGCACGCCCTGCTCGGCTCAGCGCCCGCAGTGAGCGAGGCGTGCTGGGTTCACATGCTGTTTCAGCTCACCGGTTGACGGTCTCGACGGACATCCGGATCTCGGCATGAGCGGACACGCCCTACCGCCGCCGTGGAGCGACGTTGACGTCTTCGGGTCCGCCGAAGAGGTCTCCAGCCCGAAAGCCCTGGTCAGGACATTGCCCGTGGGATCGGTGTCTCGAATGACGGAACCGCGGCGGACTCCAGCAAGCTCACCCGCAACGCTCCACATCGATGTGCAGCACGTACGAACGTGGCCTTACGCGAACCGAGACGTCGGCCGGCGCCAACCATCCCAGGAGCAGCAACGCCTGACCACTTCGACCTCTACTGGGAGGTCACGCGGCACCGCTCGACCGCATCCCCACAGGTCAAAGCCCTCGTCTCTGTCCGGCGTCGGTGAGCACTTAGGACGTGGAGACCACTTCGCCGACCTGCACCCAATCTGCTCCCATTTGCAAGGTCAGGCCAACCAGCGGCTCCTTACCGCCTTGACCTGCGCAAATTCCCCTGCCAGGCAACATAGAGCGTTGTCGACCGCTGCGCAGAACCGGAGAGCACTCCGCGGGAAACAGGACGCCGCACGGACTCTGACCTGCGGGAACGTGGAGCCGCAGGCAGGGGTGGGTGCTGTTGAGCGCCGTTCGATGCCGTTGGGCGCAGCTCAAGGCCGTTCGGGGCACCCCGCTGCTCCCACCCTGCTCCCCCAGACCGGGCTCGCATCGGGCCGCCGACCGCCGACCGCCAACCGATCGTGAGCTGCCGGCCCAGTGCTTTGGTTGGCACCAGCGCTGGCTCCCGCAGCCGATCGGCCGCTCGGGGAGCACGCTCACGATCGCCGCGCCTGTCAGCGGCAGAACAGTGCGCCGCCAGGTTGCCGGAGACGTTCGCCCGCCGTCGACGGAACTGTCGTAGCCAGCACTTAGGCTCGCGCGGTGAGCATGAACGGCAACTGGCTGCGCGTTTCACCGGACGAACTGGGTAAGGCGAGAACTGACCTCGACTGGGCCTACGAACTCGCCATGACGGAGCGCGACGACAACTCCGAACGCTGGGCTGCCACCGACAAGGCCTGGAACGCGCTTGATTACCTACTCGATCGGCTGGGCTTCGAAATTCCACTGGTCCTAGGCAGTGTCTTCAAAGGATCTTGGTGTCGGATGATGTAGGGCGTGGGTCGTCGCTACGAGTTGTCTGACGTCGAGTGGGATGCGCTGTCGCGGTATCTGCCGTCGGCGGTGACTGGTCGGCCTCGGGTCGATGACCGGCGGGTCCTCAACGGGATCGTGTGGAAGATCCGAGCCGGGGCGGCGTGGCGTGATGTGCCCGCCCGCTACGGATCGTGGCAGTCGATCTACACCCGTTTCCGCAGGTGGGCCCTTGATGGCACGTTCGAGCGGATGCTCGCCGGGGTCCAGGCCGACGCGGACGCTGCCGGAGACATTGACTGGCTGGTGTCGGTGGACTCCACGATCGTGCGCGCCCACCAGCACGCCGCGGGCGCTAAAGGGGGGCCAGCGAATCGGACGAACCACAAGATCACGCCCTCGGTCGAAGTCGAGGTGGACTGACCACCAAGATTCACCTCGCCTGCGACGGCCTGGGTCGGACCCTGGCGTTCGTGCTCACCGGCGGCAACGTCAACGACTGCAGCCGCTTCACGCACGTCATGGCAGCGATCCGGGTCGAGCGGTCCGGACCCGGCCGACCTCGGGTCCGGCCCGACCATGTCATCGCCGACAAGGGCTACAGCTCGAAGGCCATCCGAGAGCACCTGCGCCGACGCGGCGTCGGACACACGATCCCTGAGCGCGCCGACCAGCAGGCCAACCGCCACCGACGAGGCAGCCGCGGCGGCCGACCACCGGTGTTCGACAAGCAGCTCTACAAACGGCGCAACGTCGTCGAACGCTGCTTCAACCGGCTCAAGCAGTGCCGCAGCGTCGCGACCCGCTACGACAAGACCGCGACCTCGTTCCAGGCCACAGTCACTATCGCCGCGCTACTCCAATGGTTGTGAACCTTTGAAGACACGCCCTAGTACTGCAACGGCAGTTGGTCAGGGGTAGCCGTGTCGTCGGTAGTGGCAGGTTCGGGCTTGGTGTTGGCGTCGTCGGCGCCATCGGGACCAGGCCC
>NZ_JBEZGJ010000355.1:0-2236 GCF_040649965.1 Micromonospora sp. NPDC048843 | reverse complement strand
CGGTCGTTGGTGAACAGGTTCGTCCACCTGAGTCGCATGGGTACCTCGGCGAGCTGGCCGGTGACCAGTGGAACGAGGGGGACGTGTCCTGCTCGGTCGGGCACGGCACCGTTCGCGATTCGGTCGATGGCTGGTTTTGGCCAGGTGGGGTGGTTAGGCGATGGCGGCGATGTCGCCGTCGTCGAAGTAGATGGCTTGGTGGAGGCGCCCGCCGAGGGCGGCGGCGTAGCGGGCGACGATGTCTTGACCGGAGATCTTGCCCTGTTCGATTTGGGAGACGCGGCCCTTGGTGACGCTCATGCGGTCGGCGACCTGCTGCTGGGTTAGGCCACGGGCGCGGCGTACCTCGGCAAGACGGTGTCCGACCACGCTGGCGAGTAGTTCCTGCTTGCCCGTCTCGACGGCCTGTTCGCCGCCGGCGCGCTCGACGTGAGCGGCGCGGATGTCGCCCCAGCGTGCGTAGCTGCTCATGGCTGTCGGCCCTCCTCCTCGGCGCGTTCCTTCAGATAGATCTCGTAGCGTTGCTCGGCCAGGGGGATCGCTTCCGCGTACCACTGCTGCCATCGTCCGGCCTTGTCTCCGGCGACGAGCAGGATGCTGGAACGCCACGGGTCGAAGGCGAAGAGTATGCGTACGGTGCCGGGGCGCAGCTCTTTGAGGTTGGCGACCGACGAGCCGTGGATCGTGTCGACCAGCGGCCGGCCGAGCCCTGGGCCAGCTTCGGCGAGCAGGTCGATGGCTTGCACGACGCGGGCGTGGGTGAGTGGATCGAGGCTGTCGATCCACTCCTGCACTTCGCTGACGAGGTAGATCTCCCACTCGTCCGTAGCCATTCGTGAAGTATAGCGTCTGCTATACCCCGGGGGTGTGCGGCTGCACAGGTAGCCGCGCAGCGTGACGGCCGAGGAGATGCGCGACATCGACGCGCTCGGCGAGGTCTGAGTCGGCGATTTCCTTCAGTCAGCAACATGAGGATGAAGGGTATCGACATCGACGTTCGTGACGGTATAGCTTGCCCGTCATCACGTTCGTCGATCCGTTCGTACCCGCCGTCGCTGGAGGATCGCCATGGCCCGAACCCCGTCCATCCGTCTGCCTCGCCGTGGGGTGCTCGGCATCCCCGCCCTGGTGGTCGCCGCACTGACCGTCGTCGCCCGACCCGCCGCCGCGAGCGCCGCGCCGAAGGCCGAGTGCCTCGCCGACCTGCTTCAGGACGCCTGATGGCGACGATTCCCTGGCTGGTGGACGTGCTGCGCGCCGCCGGGGTCCAGGTAGTGGTCGAGGGGGACTGGCTCAACCGGATGCGGCCCGGCTCCTTCGACCCGATCGGGGTGCTCTGGCACCACACCGCCTCGACCTCCAGCGCCAGCAACCCGCACCCGGCGCTCGGCATCTGCATCAACGGCCGGTCCGACCTGCCGGGCCCGCTGTGCCAGGCGCTCGTCGACTACAACGGTGTCTTCCACGTCATCTCCGCCGGCCGGTGCAACCACGCCGGGGTCAGCGGCGGCAGCGGGCCGATCCCGGCCGGGGACGGCAACACCCTGATGATCGGGTGGGAGATCGACTACAACGGCGTCAACCAGGAGATGACAGCCGCGCAGTACAACGCGTCGCTCGCCGCCACGGCCGCCGTGCTCACCCGGCTCGGCCGGGACAGCAGCTACGCCCGGGGCCACCGGGAGACCAGCACCAGCGGCAAGATCGACCCGTCCTTCATCGACCTGAACGTCATGCGCGCCGACGTGGCGGCGCGAATGGCCGGTGGCGGCACCGCCTGGTCCTCGACTGTGGACAACACCACCAGCGGTCGGTTCACCGCCAGCGCCAACTGGGGCGTGTCGTCGTACTCCAGTCAGCGTTACGGCGCCGACTACCGCTACGCGGACCCGGTCGCCGCCAGCGACGTCGCGTGGTACCGGTTCAACGTCCCGGCCACCGCCAGCTACCGGGTCGAGGCCTGGTGGCCGGCGAACTCCGGCTACAACAGCGCGGCCCCGTACATCGTCGCCACCAGCGCCGGCAACCAGACCGTCCGGGTCGACCAGCGGGCCACCGGCGGGCAGTGGCGCGTCCTCGGCACGTTCACACTCCCGGCCGGTGACGCCAACCGGGTCGGCGTGAGCCGGTGGAGCAACACCACCGGCCTGGTCATCGCCGACGCCGTACGCCTCACCCGCGTCTGACCCTGATCCCCTGAGTGGTGGGGGGGGGGGGGCGCGCGGGGGCGCCCCCC
>NZ_JBEZGJ010000354.1:0-2237 GCF_040649965.1 Micromonospora sp. NPDC048843 | reverse complement strand
GCCGTCGAACTTGCATTCCCAGGTCGTCGGGACCTCGGCGTCGACGGCGAACGGCACCTCGAACTGGTGGCCCTTGGCGCAGAGGTACTCGCGGGATGCGCCACTCCCGGCGCGAATCCCCATGAGAATAACGCTGACTCCCACGGCGTGGGTTCGCCCGGCTCAACAGCGGCCGGTTTCCGGCGGTCGAGGTGGCCCAGCCGCTGGCCGACGGGGACCTGCTCGACGTCGGTGGTGGCCTGCGGGTGGTGCACACCCCCGGGCACTCGCCCGGGCATGTGTCGCTCCTGCACGAGCCGACTCGCCTTCTCATCACCGGGGACGCGTTGTTCAACGTGCTCGGCGTCCGGTGGCCGATGAAGTGGCTGTGCAGCGACTTCCAGATGACCCGGGAGACCGCGCACGTCCTCGGCGAGTTGGATTACGACCTCGCGGCCTTCACCCACGGCCCCGAGCTGACCGACAAACCCCGCGACCGCATCCGCGCCTTCCTCTCCGCGTACCGTTGAGCGGCCCGTCGGCGGGCCTCACAGCCAGCCGGAGCGCCGGAACAGTCGGTACAGGAACAGGGCCGCCGCCGCCATCAGGGTGAGGGCCCCGGCGTAGCCGTAGCGCCAGGCCAGCTCGGGCATGTGGTTGAAGTTCATGCCGTAGATGCCGGCGATGCCGGTCTGGGTGGCGGCGATGGCCGCCCAGGCAGCGATCTTGCGCATGTCGTTGTTCTGCTCGACGGCGAGCTGCGCGAGTCGCGACTGGACGATCGAGGTGAGCAGGTCGTCGTACGCGGCCACCCGATCCACCGCCCGGCTCAGCCGGCCGTCGACGTCGACGAACCAGCGGTGCAGGGCACGCGGTGCGCCGTCGGGTTCGAGGAGCGTACGCATCGGCGCCTGCAACGGCAGGACCGCCCGTTTGAACTCCACCACCTCCCGTTTGAGCTGGTAGATGTGCTGGATGTCGGCGCTGCGGTCGCGGGCGAACACCGCCTCCTCGACCCGCTCCAGGTCCCGTTCCACGTGCCCGGCCACCTCCAGGTAGGAGTCGACCATGCGGGCGCAGACCGCGTACGCCACCGCCCACGGGCCGGCGGCCAGCAGCGCGGGGCGGCGCTCGATGTCGGCGCGGACGCTGCGCAGCGCCCCGGCGGCGCCGTGCCGCACAGTGATGGCGAAGCGGTCACCGAGCAGCACCATGACGTCCCCGGTGTCGATCACCTCGGAGGTGTCGGTCAGCTCGTCGTGCTCCACGTAGCCGGCGGTGCGCAGGACCAGCAGCGTGACCGGACCGTGGCGCTGCACTGTGGGCCGGTGCCCGTCGGCGAGCGCCTGTTCGACTGTCAGCTCGTCGAGGCCGAAGGTCTGGCCGACCGCGGCGAGCACCGCCGGGCCGGGATCGTGCAGTCCCAGCCACACGAAGGCGTCGCGGCCGTGCCGCGCCCGGGCGTACGCGTCGGCGTAGTGCGGTTGACCGGGTTCCCGGCGGCCGTTGACGTAGACGGCGCAGTCGACCACCGCGTCCGGGTTGGACCGGCGGGGGGTGGAGGAGTCGCCCTCGACCCGTCCGAGCAGTCGACGGGCCAGGGCGCGTACGCCCCGACCGGTCCGGTCCCGTACCGGTCGCTGATCCACCGCGTGCCTCCCCGTCGCCGGCGCACCGTCCCGATCAGGGGATGGTGCCACCGCATTCTGCCGACCAGGGTCCGGCTCCCGACAGCGGGGAGGCGGCGCGGTTCAGCCGGTGCGGGTGGCGAAGACGACGACGTTGTCGACGTAGTTGCCGGTGGCCGCGTCGAACCGGCCGCCGCAGGTGATCAGGCGCAGCCCGGCGGCGTCCGCCGGGCCGTAGACCAGGTTGGTGGGGAAGTGCTCCTTGGGGTACGCGCGGACGTCGTCGATTGTGAACGTGGCGACCCGTGCGTCGGCGCGGGTGACCTGTACCTGCTGCCCCGCGCGGAGCCGACCGAGGTCGAAGAAGACCGCCGGGCCGGACGGCGCGTCGACGTGTCCCACCAGGACGGCGTTGCCGGTCTCACCGGGGCTGACCCCGTGCCGGTACCAGCCGGCGAGTGTGGGCCGGTCCAGTGGCGGCACCTCCAGCACCCCGGCGGCGTCGGCGCCGACGGGCACGATGTCGGCGCGTACGTCGAAGGACAGCCGCCGTTCCAGGATGCGCCGCAGGCCGTCGACGTGCCCGGTGAGCACGGCGCCGAGGTCGGCCCGGTACTCGGCCGCCCGCAC
>NZ_JBEZGJ010000353.1:0-2381 GCF_040649965.1 Micromonospora sp. NPDC048843 | reverse complement strand
GTCGATGCGCCCGCGATCAGCGGCTTGGCGCCTGCGCCGGCGGCGGACACGAAACGGTTGTTGACGCGGGCGAGGAGGCCAACCTGCCCGTTGCCGAGATCCACCACGTCGAACCGCTCCCAGAGGCTGACCGCCGGGCCGTTGGCGATCAGTGGCTTGCTGCCCGCGCCGTCGGCGCTGACGTAGCGGCCGTTGACCCGCGCCTTCAACGTCCGGTTGGCGTCGGTGGCCTTGACCTGGTGGAACTTCTCCCAGGTGCCGATCGTCGGTCGGGTGGCGGCCAGCGGCACGGCGCCGCTGGGATCGGCGGTGACGTACAGGCCGTTGTCGGCCTTGAGGCTGACGCTGCCGTCGCTGTTCCGGTTGAGGTTGAACCGCTCCGGAGCGTCCACGACCTGGCTCATGGCGTGCAGCCAGTCAGGGCCGCCGCTGTAGGTCCGGCTGACGTACCGCCCCGTGACGTAAGAGAAGAGTGCAACCTGGCCACCGCCTGCGTCGGTGAGGTCGAACTGCGTGGCGAGGCCGAACTCGGGCCTGCTCGGCACGAGACCGGTCGGCGTGCCGTACCCGTCGACGTAGCGGCGGTTGGCGAGAGCGAGGAGACCCACCGTCGCGGTCCGTCGTAGGACGCTGAACCGCTGGGTGCTGGTGTTCGTCCGACCGTCGGTTCCGGTCACCTCGACGCTGAGGCTGTAGGTGCCCGGGTTGGCGTACGTGTGTGAGGCCACCGGCGTGCTCTGGGTGACCCCGGACCCGTCACCGAACTCGAACCGGTAGGACTTGATCGGATGGAAGCCTGGCTTCGACGCGGAGGCGTCCAGCTTCACCGAGAGCGCTCCGAGATCGATGCTGACGCCGAACGACGCTGCCGGCGGCCTGATGGTCTCCACCGCGCCACGGTCGGCGTAGGTGATCGGGCCGGCACCGGTGTTCGCCACGGCCGGGTCGTCCATGCGCGGGGTGCCGATGCGGTCGAGTGCCGGGAACCCGGGGGCCGCGGAGTTCGCCGAGTCGATGTCGTCTCGTGGTTGTCCCGTCTCCCGGTCGTGTGCGGCCTGCCCGGACGCGGCCCGGAAACCGGCGAGGCTCATCCGGGTGTTCAAGGCGTAAATCTGCGGGGAGTCGCTGTAGTAGTGGTGGGCGTTGTTGTAGTCGACCTTGGTCTTTCCGACGGCCCCGCCGTAGACCCCGATCTCGACACCGTCGAGAAAGGCCGGGTCGCAGTAGCCCTGGCTGAAGAAGCCGTTCGTGGTGAGCACGTTGTTCTGCACGGAGACGCCGGACGAAGTTCCGTCGACCCGGATCCCGTCGCGGCAGCGGTTGCGGATCGTGTTGTTGGTGATCGCCGTGTTAGCGGCACCGTTGTTGTGCACCCCGTGGCCGGGGCCACCGTCGATCTGGTTGTTGGCCACTACGGTGTCGACCGCGCCGGCCCCGATGGCGACTGCCGCGCCCGTGAAGCCGCTGACCTTGCTGTCGAGGATGCTGACTCTCGGCCCGTCGATCCGAACGCCGACGCCGTCGGAGGGTGTCCGGTACCCGGCGCTGCTCAATACGTTCACTGATTTGACCAGCACGTCGCTGCTCGCGGCGTCGATGATGATTCCGGCGTTCAGGGTCGGCCCGCTGGCGTTGATCTGCTTCAGTGTCGACCTGGTGACACCGGCCAACCGGACCGCGGGCGCGGTCGATGAGGTGTCCATCGCGAAGTTGCCGCCCTGGATGGTGATCCGCGAGGAGTTGCGCAGGTCGAGGCCGGGCAGGACGCTTGTCGACCCGTTGGTGCGCAGATTCTTGAGTACGACATCGTGCTGGCCGTCGATCACGAAGCCGGCGGTCGCACCGGTCAGAGTTGCCACGTTACTGGCGAAGAAGGTGACTGGCTGCTCAGGCGTGCCGGACGTGGGGATCGTGACGCGCTCCCGGTAGTTGCCGCTGCCGACGTCCACCGACTGGCCGGCCGTGACCACCGCAGCCGCGGCACCGATGGTGCAGAACGGCTGCGTCAACGTGCCCGGGAACTGGTCGGAGCAGCCGGTGGCGGGGTTCTGCCGGACGTAGAGCGTCGTCGGAGCGTCCGCCTGGGCCGGCAGGATGGTGGCCACCAGGGCACCACCGGTCAGCACGACGGTCGCGAGACCGGAAAGGAAGGATTTGCCCATGCTTTGCCTCGGGGATGAGGAGGAGCCGGCGATCGCCGGAAAGTCAGTAAAGGTGATCATGCATCACCGGCCGATTGAGGCGCTGACCGCAGTGACAAAACGGCCACTCCGCCGGTGTGTGCAAGGCGACGCCCGCCGGACTTGAGGGTTCCGGCGGGCGTCGACAGTGCGGTTGGGCTCAGCCGAGGGTGAATATAGGAAGAGCACACCACTGTAATC
>NZ_JBEZGJ010000352.1:0-2437 GCF_040649965.1 Micromonospora sp. NPDC048843 | reverse complement strand
CACGAGCGGGCCAGGTCGAGTGTGGCGTCGAGCAGCGTCCGCCCCCGGTACGGGAGCAGTTGCTTGGCCTCGCCGAACCGCACCGACGCTCCAGCCGAGCCGGTCCCTGTCACAGTGGCGGTCCGGCTCGACATCCTGCGACCTCGCTGACCTCAGGTGGAGAGGTCGACCTCTTCCCAGCCGGGCGGCTCGTCGTGGTACGGCCCGCGCAGGATCACCGCCCACTCCAGCGCCCAACGCCGCTGCCCGATCGCGTTCGCGTCGACCAGGCCCGGCGCCCGCCGGCCGCCGCGCTCGGTCTCCAGGTACGCCCAGTCCAGGCAGTAGTGCAGGTCGAGCAGGGCGGCCGCGTCGGCCGGGTGCTGCGGCGCGGTGAGGATCCGCGAGCGCCAGTGCGGAAAGGTCTCCCCCTCGGCGATGTGCGGCAACCGCTCGACCAGCCGCTCGTCGACGGCCAGCGTCGGGTCGAGCTGCTTGCTCAGCCCGAGCACCCACGCCAGCGCGAAGAGCGCGTCGTGGTGCAGCACGAACGACCTGTGGTCGCCCTTGCCGCCCATCACGAACTGCCACTCCGGCGGGGTCACCATGTCCACCAGGTGCGAGCCGAGCAGCCAGCTCATCGCCGCCTGCGGGGGCATCCCGAAACAGCGGGCCAGGATCAGGTGCAGCACCGCGATTCGCGCCTCGATCTCCACTGTCGGGCGTAGATCGATCTGGTCACCCGGCTCCCAGACGAGGGGAAACTGGGCCGGCGGCAACGGCAGGCCGAGCCGGGACAGCTCGTCCAGGCTCGCCTCGCGCACCTCACGAGGGTCGGGGGCAGCAACGGTCACGGCGGATCTTCCTGTCTGCTCGCGCCGGCGCAAGGCCGGTTATCCCCCCTTGGCCTGCGACAATAGCGCTCCCAGGTGACCGGCACCACGCCAGGGCGACGCCGGATCGATCAGCCGATGCGTTCGATGACCAACGACGTCGCCGCCGGGGCCGTCGGCGCGATCCGCACCGCGTTGGCGGCCTCGGTCAGCGCTGCCGGAATCCGGGTCGCGTCGTCGGCACGCAGCTCGTAGAGCGCGTCACCGGCCCGCACCTCGTCACCCGGCCGCTTGTGCAACACCACACCGGCCGGCACGCTGACCGGGTCCTCCTTGCGCGCCCGACCCGCGCCGAGCCGCCATGCCGCAACCCCCATGGCGTACGCGTCGACGGCCGCGACGTACCCGTCCCGCTCGGCGCGGACCACCTCCACCTCGGCAGCCGTTGGCAACGGCGCGTCCGGGTCGCCGCCCTGCGCCCGGATCATCGCCCGCCAGGAGTCCATGGCCCGGCCGTCGCGCAGCGCCGCAGCCGGATCGGCGTCCGGCAGACCGGCGGCGTCGAGCATCTCCCGGGCCAGTGCGAGGGTCAGCTCGACCACGTCGGCCGGTCCACCACCGGCCAGCACCTCGACCGACTCGGTCACCTCGACCGCGTTGCCGATCGCCAGGCCGAGCGGGGTGGACATGTCGGTGAGCAGGGCGACAGTCCGCACCCCGTGCGCACCGCCCAGCTCGACCATGGTGCGCGCCAGCTCGCGGGCCTGGTCGACGGACTTCATGAAGGCGCCCGAGCCGACCTTGACGTCGAGGACCAGCGCCCCGGTGCCCTCGGCGATCTTCTTACTCATGATCGAGCTGGCGATCAGCGGGATCGCCTCCACGGTGCCGGTCACGTCACGCAACGCGTACAGCTTGCGGTCGGCGGGGGCGAGCCCGGCACCGGCCGCGCAGATCACCGCACCGACCTCGTCGAGCTGGGCGATGAACTCGTCGTTGCTCACCGCGGCTCGCCAGCCCGGGATGGACTCCAACTTGTCGAGCGTGCCGCCGGTGTGCCCGAGACCCCGGCCGCTCAGTTGCGGCACTGCCGCGCCACACGCCGCCACCAACGGGGTGAGCGGCAGAGTGATCTTGTCGCCGACGCCGCCGGTCGAGTGCTTGTCGACAGTCGGCCGGCGTACCGCCGACAGGTCCAACCGCTCACCACTGGCGATCATCGCAGCGGTCCACCGAGCGATCTCCGGGCCGGTCATGCCGTTGAGCAGGATCGCCATGGCCAGCGCGGACATCTGCTCGTCGGCGACAACCCCCCGCGTGTACGCGTCGACCACCCAGTCGATCTGCGCGTCCGACAGCACACCCCCATCCCGCTTGACCCGAATAACGTCAACCGCCGCAAAACCACTACTCATCAGAAGATCTTCCCTAGTCGGATGGAGATGCCGCCCCGCAACCGTGCCCTGGGACGGCGGGTGCCCACGACGGGGCCGGGGCCGACCGTGCCCGGCGGAGGGATCAAGCCTGGCTCCGGGCGGTCAGGCTTGATGTGCCGGCCGCCGAGGTACCCCGGTCGACCAGCGGCAGCGAGCGTAGCGCGCGCTCCAGGTGCCACTGCAGGTGAG
>NZ_JBEZGJ010000351.1:0-2510 GCF_040649965.1 Micromonospora sp. NPDC048843 | reverse complement strand
AGCCAGCCGAACAACACGCCCATGAAGGCCAGGTCCAGGAAACCCCAGCCGCTGCCGACCGGGCATCGGTCGGGGACGGGCCGTTGAGCGTCCTTCGCGCGTGGCAGTGACCTGTCGCTGTGGTCGACGCCCAGGTCACCCGGCGCTAGGCGACCCCGCTGCGCCACCGGTCACAGGTGTCGGTGGCCCAGGCCGGCTGGTCGACGCAGGAGCGGAACCGGACCGTGCGCCCCTCACCGAAATTGTGGTTCCACTGGGAGCAGTCACCGCTGCTTCCCGGGTTGTAGTGCGAGCCGGTCTGTAGGGATCCGTCGATGCGGACGTACTCGAACGCGACGTACGAGATGAGGCCGTCCGAGGACGTGTCGCAGTTCTCGAACTTGTCTCCGTAGCTGATGAACCGCGACGACGAGCCCGTGACCTCGGACACCGCGTCGGTCCCGGCGTATGCGCTGGTCCCGGTCGCGAGAATCGTCGCCGTCGCGGCGACGGCTACCACACTGAGCTTCCCAAGCGTCCTCATGCGACACCCACCGCCCAGTTGCTGCAGGGATCCGGGATGATTCCCGGCATGTCGAGGCAGGCACGGAAGGTGACGCTGCGGCCCTCGCCGAAGTTGTGGTCGTACGAGGCGCAGGTCCCGCTTCCGAGGCCGTTGTACTCGAGGTCGCGCTGGACAGTGCCGTCCTTGCGGATGTACTTGTACTCGTTGTAGACGTTCAACCCGTCGGTCTCGGTGTCGCAGACCGAGAATGAGTCGCCGTAACTGGTGAACGTCACCTTCGCGCCGGACACCGTGGCAACCCGGTCGGTGCCGGCCTGTGCGATGCCGCCCGTGCCCACCAGGACCGCCGCGGTCGTGGCGACGACGACGAGTGGTCGTTTCAGCCATCCCATGTCGTTCTCCTCCATCTCGTTGGCAGCCCGTCCTGGGCTGTCCCGATCGACTATCGGCGTCGGGTCTGGGGACGGTCTGGGACGGACCTGGTATCCGCTGGTGGAACCGGGGTAAGACAGAAACGGCGCCTGGGTGAGGAGATGCGGGTGGCGGTGCGATTCGGTTTGCTCGGTGACGTAGTGGCGACAGTCGACGACCGCCCGGTCGCCCTCGGGCATGCCCGACAGCAATGCGTCCTGGCCGCGCTGCTCGTGGACGTCAACCGGGCGGTCTCCGTCGACCAGCTCATCGACCGGGTCTGGGGCGAGAGCCCACCGCAACGCGCCCGCGACACCCTCTACGGCTACCTGTACCGCTTGCGCCGCAACCTGGCCGACGTTCCCGACGCGACGATCACGCGCCGATCCGGTGGCTACCTGCTGGCTGCCGACGAGATGGCGGTGGACCTGCACCGCTTCCGCCAGCTGCGTGACGAGGCCCGCGCCGAGCGGTCCGAGGACGACCGCCTCGCCCTGTTCGACAAGGCACTCGGCCTCTGGCGCGGTGACCCGTTCTCCGGGCTGGACGCGTTCTGGCTCGACACCGTGCGGACGGATCTGGAGCAGGAGAAGCTGACAGCGGAACTCGAACGCATCGATGCGGCACTGCGGGTCGGCCACCACGACGAGGTTCTGGCGGACCTGTCGCGGCTCGTGCCCGGGCAACCGTTGAACGAGCGCCTGGCCGGCCAGATGTTGCTCGCGCTCTCCGGCGCCGGCCGCTCGGCCGAGGCGCTGGAGCACTACCGGCGTTTTCGGGACCTGTTGGTCGAGGAACTTGGCGTGGAGCCGAGCCCGCATCTCCAGCAGTTGCACCTGTCGATCCTGGCGCCGGATGTCGCGGCGGACACGCCTCAGACCGGGTCACCTGTCCCCCGACAGCTGCCCATGCCGTCCGGGTCGTTCACCGGCCGGTCCGACGATCTGGCGCAGCTCGACGCGGCCCTGCTGACGAGCGGTGAAACGACCGGTACCGCGGTGGCCGTGAGCGGCACCGGCGGAATCGGCAAGACCTGGCTCGCGCTGCACTGGGCGGCCACCCACCTCGACCGGTACCCGGACGGTCAACTCTTCGTCAACCTCAGCGGCTTTCACCCCACCGAACCGCCGATGACCCCGGCTGGCGCGGTACGCGCGATTCTGGACGCGCTCGACGTCGCCCCGAACGCTGTGCCGGCCGATCTCGACTCCCAGATCGGCTTGTATCGGAGCCTGGTGGCCGACCGACGGATGCTGATCGTGCTGGACGACGCCCGGGACCCCGATCAGGTCCGCCCGCTGCTGCCCGGCTCGGCCAGTTGCGCGGTAGTGGTGACCAGCCGGAATCAGATGTCGGGCCTGGTGGCGACCGAAGGGCTCCGTCCTCTGCCGCTCGGCTGTCTGAGCCGGGACGAGGCCCTTCACCTCCTCGCCGGCCGGCTCGGCCGGGATCGGCTCTCGACGGAGGCTGACGCGGCGGGCAGCATCGTCGGGGCTTGCGCCGGCCTGCCGCTCGCCCTGTCGATCGTGGCGGCCCGGGCCGCCCCCAGTCCCGGCCGCGAGCCGGGACGCCCGGCGCACCAGCTCACCCGCCA
>NZ_JBEZGJ010000350.1:0-2531 GCF_040649965.1 Micromonospora sp. NPDC048843 | reverse complement strand
GAACCGCCCCGACCGCATGGGTGGGCCGGTCGTAGTCACGATCGAGCAGGACGCCCAGGAACAGCCACACCAGCACGGCGGCGGGCCTGCCACGGGGGAAGCGGGCGATTGGGGCGCGCATGAAGAGCTTAACCACCCCGCACCACCGGCACAACGGGTCGACTTGGGTCAGATTTCCGACGGATGCTGGCCGAACCGACACCTTCCCTCGCACAGTTGACCGAGGGTGACCTGGCGTGGACCCTGAGCGCGGGCGCGGCCAGTCAGAGGCGATCCCTGGCGTCGCCGGAGTCGCCGCTTCCGCACGCCTCCACCCAAACGATCATCCAAAGTGGATCTCACTACACTGCGGGTCGTGATCAACTTCAGACGATCGACGGCGGTCCTTCTCGGACTGTTGGCGACCACCGCGCTGACCGGGCCGGCGCAGGCCGACGAGGAGCCGGCGCCCGAGCCGCCCCGGGTCGAGCTGGTGCTCGACGTCAGCGGGTCGATGCGCGCCGCCGACATCGACGGACGCACCCGGATCGCGGTCGCCCAGCAGGCCTTCAACGAGGTGGTGGACGCGCTGCCCGAGGAGACACAGCTCGGCATCCGGGTGCTCGGCGCGACATACCGCGGTAAGGACAAGAAGGTCGGTTGCCAGGACACCCAGCAGATCGTGCCGGTCGGCCCGGTGGACCGGTCCGCCGCCAAGGCGGCGGTGGCGACACTTCGGCCGACCGGTTTCACTCCGGTCGGGCTGGCGCTGCGCTCCGCCGCGCAGGACCTGGGCACCGGGGCCACCACGAGGCGGATCGTGCTGATCACCGACGGCGAGGACACCTGTGCCCCGCCGGACCCGTGCGAGGTGGCCCGGGAACTGGCCGCCCAGGGCACCAGGCTGGTCGTCGACACTCTCGGTCTGGCCCCCGACGAGAAGGTTCGCCGGCAACTGCTGTGCATCGCCAGCGCGACCGGAGGGACCTACACCGCCGCGCAGAGCGCCGAGGAGCTGACCGACCGGATCAAACAACTCGTCGAGCGGGCCGGTGACACGCACACCCGGGCCCCGACCGTGGTCGGCGGCACGAGCGCGTGCGACTCGGCGCCACTGCTCGCCCCCGGCGTCTACGCCGACCGGGAGGCGTTCTCCGAGCATCGCTACTACCGGGTGCCGATCCGCCCCGGACAGGAGCTGCGGGCCTCGGTGAGCATGGCGCTGGACCGGGCCGTCAACCGGGACTACGGGGTGCTGCTGCGGGCCACCGCGGCCGACGGCCGGGAACTCGTCCGCGGCGCGGACGCCGGCAGCGGGCGGGCCGACGTGCTCTCCGCCGGGCTGCGCTGGTCGGCCACCGCTGACGACGAGGATGCCGCCGAGACCGAGCAGAGCTCCGCGCCGGTCATCGAACCCACCACCGTCTGCCTGGTGGTCAGCAACTCGTTCGCCCCGCGTCCCGGCACCGCGGCCACCCCGGGCATGCCTGTGGAGCTGACCATCGACGTGGTCGCGGCCGCACCCGCACCGGACGGACCCGACCTCGGCCGGGGCTGGGTGCTGCTCGCCCTGCTCACCGTCGCCGGGCTGATCACCGGTCTGCTCGCCGGTCTGCTCACCCGCTGGTGGGTCGCCACCTGGAGGGAGAACTGATGGGTACCGCACTGTTCCGGTCGATGGCGGCGCTGCTCGCCGCCGGCGTGGCCGCTCTGCTTCCCGCTGCGGCCGCCGCCGCACCGACCCCCTCCCCGGGTGCCACGCCGGTGAACCGTGCCGGCACGTCCTTTCTCACCGCCACCCCGATCACCGCCGGACAACCGGTACGGGTGGACGCCTCGATCGGTGACCACCTCTACTGGTCGTTCCCGGCGACGGCCGGCCAGGTGCACGAGATCAACGCCACAGTCAGCTTCCCGAAGGGACGCAGCGGCGCCTCCACCTGGACGGTGGACGTCTTCGACGGGCTGCGCCGACGCCAGGCGTGCACGGCGGGGGCCCAGACCCCGACAGTGGACGCGAAGGCGTCGAACGTGGTCCTTGGTTGCACGCTGCGCGAGGTGCGGCCGTGGGCTGAGCCCTGGTCGGCCGACCCGCTGCCCGGCACGTACGTCGTCCGACTGTCAGTGATCGAGCTGCCGGAGCCGGATCTGGGTGCGCCGATCGACGTCGACCTCCTGGTCGGCACCATCGCCGACCGGGGCGCCTCGGCTGACGACGGCGAGTTGGCCGCCCCGCTGGTGCCGAACACCAAGGCCGGCACGGTACTCAACGCCGTACCCCCGGTGGACGCGGAGGCCGACGACGAGAGCGGCTCGCCGGCGGACTGGTTGCCGGATCTCGGCTCGCGCTGGGTCTGGACCGGCATCGGCGGCGCGCTCGCCGCGGTGGCCGGCGTGTTCGGCTTCGCTGTGACCCGACGCCCTCGGCGTCGCTGAAACGCCGCCTCTGGTGGCCCTAGTGCCGGTCACCGCCGCCGAGCTGGATCGGGCCAAGGCGTTGCTCAGCACCGGGTGGTGGCGCCAGCTGTCCACAGTCGACGGCCGCGCGGACC
>NZ_JBEZGJ010000349.1:0-2559 GCF_040649965.1 Micromonospora sp. NPDC048843 | reverse complement strand
GCGGGTGGAGGTCGAGCTGAAGTTGATGGTTGCGGTGCTGCCGCTGGCGGGGTTGCCCGCTCGGCGTCTGCCCCCGCCCCGGCCCGGCCCGGCCCCGGCCCACCTCGGCGATCTTGCAGTTTCTGTCGCTGTTTTGCGTGGAATAGCCCTTATGCCGGAGCAGAAAGTGCAAGATCGCGTGGGCGGGGGGCGTGACGGGGGGCGCTCAGCGCGCCAGGGTGATGATCTCGTCGCCGGCCAGCCGCCCGGACTCGCGTTCGCGTCGCACGGCGCCGGCGTCGACAAGCTCGACGAGCGCCTGGTTGGCGTCGGCGGCACGGTAGACGGTCGCGGTGAGGGTGTGCCGGCGCAGCTCGGTCACCGGCCGCGGCCCGCCCGCCCGCAACTCGGCCAACAGCTCGTGGGCCAACGGTTCGAGGTCGGGATCACCGACCACGTCGACAGTCGTGCCGGTCGGGTCCAGCGGGTCGCGGTAGCGCACGCCGAGGTCCGCGGCGACCGCCCAGAGCGCGTCACGGACCGCCTCCAGGCTCCGGTCGGAGCGGCTGCCGAACGCGACCACCCCGGCGGCCTCTCCGCCGGACAGCACCGGTGCCACCTCGGCGACCAGGGGGAAGCCGGCAGAGACGAGCACGTCTCGGGCGCTGTCGGCGGTGTGCAGCAGCAGCTCTCCGGTCCGGCCGTTGGTAGCGGCGGTGAGCAGCTTCGGCGTCACGGCGCCGGGCAGATCCACGAAGGAGAACAGCGGCGCGCCGGCCGCCCCGGCGGCCTTCACCGCGACCGGCAGCCGGTACGGCTCACCGGGCAGCAGGTGCACTGTGACCTCGGCGGGCAGCTCCGCCTCGATCGGGCCCAGTCGGGCCGGCAGGTCGGCGGCGGCATCGGCCAGCACCAGCAGCGTCACCTGCCGGCCGCGCACCTGGTCACCGTGCGTGGCGACCAGGCGCAGCGCGGCCTCCACGCTGCCCGCGTCGGCGCCCGCGAGGGCTATGGTGGCCCGCCGGGAGCGGTCCAGGGCCGCGGGCAGCCAGGTCGTCAACTGGCGGACCAGCAGCTCGCGGAGGAAATCAGTGGTCCGGTCGGTCGGCATCGGTCCGTTCTACAGCACGGGCGGTCAGGCCGGGACGGAGATCCCCACCCCGCCCCGGGTCTGCCCGCCGTAACGCTGCCGCTCGGCGTCCAGGTCGAGCCGACCGATCTGCTTGCGGGCGGCCAGCGCGGTGTCGTCGAGCAGGTCGGCCGGGATCAGCCAGACCACCTCGAACTCGAGACCGTCCGGGTCCTTGCCGTAGAGGCTCTTGGTCGTGCCGTGGTCGGAGGTGCCGCCCAGTGCGCCGGCAGCGGCGAGCCGCTCGGCGGTGGCGGCCAGCTCGTCGAGCGTGTCCACCTCCCAGGCGAGGTGGTAGAGGCCGACGGTGGACCGGCCGGCTGTCGACCGCCCGGCGCCCGCGCCGATCTCGAAGAGGCCGAGGTCGTGGTCGTTGGTGGAGTCGGGGGCCTGGAGGAAGGTGGCGCCCCGGAAGCCGTCCGGGGTCATCGCCACCGGGCGGAAGCCCAGCACGTCGCTGTAGAACTCGACGCTGCGGGCGAGGTCACTGACGTAGAGGACCGCGTGGTTGAGCCGGTGGATACCCATGACCCGAGGCTAGCGCGGTTTAGTTGAACATTCAACCATCGGGAGTATGATGGCGGTCATGACCCGCTGGTTGGACCCCGACGAGCAGCGCACCTGGCGCGCGTACCTCACCGCCTCCCGGGTGCTGATGGACACTCTCGACCGTGAGCTGCAACGCGACGCGGGCATGCCGCACGCGTACTACGAGATCCTGGTCCAGCTCTCCGAGGCCCCCGGTCGTCAACTGCGCATGAGCCAGTTGGCGCAGGCCGCGGGGTCGTCGCGCAGCCGGCTCTCGCACGCCGTGGCCCGGCTGGAGGCCGCCGGCTGGGTGCGCCGCGAGGACTGCCCCACCGACCGGCGCGGGCAGATCGCGCTGCTCACCGACGAGGGTTTCGCCACCCTCGCGGCCGCCGCACCCGGCCACGTCGAGGGGGTACGCCAACACCTGTTCGACGCGTTGAGCCCCGCCCAGGTCGACCAGCTGCGCCGGATCAGCGAGACCCTGGCCGAGCACCTGACCGGATCCTGACCAATCGACACCGGCGCGGGTCTTGTACTTACCGTCGTCGGATGAGCACGATGGGGCGTGTCTTCCGGCTTCGGTGAACTGACTGATCAGGCGCACCACCTCGTGTCCTCCGGCGATCTTGCCGGAGCGCAGCAACTGCTGTCCGACGCGCTCACCGACGCCGACCCCCGCCCGGCCAACGCCACCCCCGAGCTGGCCGAGGCTGCCAGCCTCCAGGCGCGGGTGCTGATCGCCCTCGGCGAGCCGCACTCGGCCCGTGGGTGGGCCGCCTTCGCGTACGCGGCCACCACCCGCCTGCACGGCCGCGCCGACCCGCGCACCGACGCCGCCCGGTTCGAGTTCGGCGTACGCCGGCAAGGCACCCCGCAGGTCCCGCACTGGTCGTTCGTCATGAAGGACACCTCGGCGCAGA
>NZ_JBEZGJ010000348.1:0-2565 GCF_040649965.1 Micromonospora sp. NPDC048843 | reverse complement strand
CCGACGCCTACGAGCGGGCCGAGGAGTCGACCACCGACGGCTTCAACTCCTTCCACTCCGCGACCTGAGCCGGCCCGGCGTCCTCTCATGAGCAATATCGAGAAGGAGCACCCCGTGCCGCACGAACTTGAGACGTTCGCCGACGGAACGACCGCTTTCGCCAGCGCCCGCCTGTCGGCCTGGCACCAGCTGGGCACCGTCACCCAGGACACGATGAAGGCCGAGGAGATCATGGCCGCCGCCCGGCTCGGCGACTGGGGCGTACGGACCATCCGCACCGTCGGCATCGACATCGTCAACGGAGTCGAGGTGCAGATCCCCGCCGACGACAAGCGCATGACCGTCCGCCGCAACCCGGTCACCAGCGAAACCGAGTACCTGGGCATCGTCGGAACCGACTACACCGTGGTCCAGAACGAGCAGTGCGCCGAGATGCTCGACCGCCTCGTCGATCAGGTAGGCGGCGCCCACTTCGAGACCGCGGGCAGCCTCCGCCGCGGCAAGTCGGTGTTCGTCACGATGAAGCTGCCCACGGCGATGGAGATCGCCGGAGTCGACCGGCTGGACCTCTACCTGATCGGCACGACCTCGCATGACGGCACCGCCGCCCTGCGGGTGGACGCCAGCCCGATCCGGGTCGTCTGCGCCAACACCCAACGCGCCGCCTTCGCCCACTCTGCCGGGCACTACACGTTCCGGCACACCTCCAACGTCAACTCCCAGATCAGCCAGGCTCGCGAGGCGCTGGGCCTGATGTGGAAGTACATGGAGACCTTCGAGAAGGCCGCCGAGCGGATGCTCCAGACCGAGCTGACCATGCGGGAGTTCGAGAAGGTCGTCGGCCAGGTGTGGCCGGTCAAGGACAACGCGTCCGAGCAGACCCGCAACAACGCCAAGCAGCGCCTCGGCACCCTCAAGTACCTGATCCGCGAGGCCGACACCCAGAAGGCCATCTTCGGCACCCGGTGGGCCGGCTACCAGGCCGTGACCGAGTACCTCGACCACTATCAGCCCGCTAAGAACGAGTTCGCCCGCGCCAACCGGGTGATCACCGGCAACGTCGGCGAGCTGAAGGTGGCCGCCTTCGACCTGCTGAAGGTCTGACCGCGCCTCGGCCCCTCGGGGCGGCGGTCCACTGACCGCTGCCCCGGCCCGCACAGAACGGACACACCCATGGCAGCACCGAGCACCAGGCGGCGCGGATCAGACGAGACGGCTCGCCGATGAATCGCCATATCCGCCACCCCCGCGACCTTCGACAGTCCGTGTGCGGCCTGCCCGCTGCCGACGTTCAGCGGTGGGAGACCGAAGATCCGCCGAGAGTCGAGTCCACCTGCGAAGACTGCTACACCCTGCTCCCCGAAGCCGCCCGACCCGACGACGCCAACCACCCACCCGGAGACCCCACCCTCATCGACACGCTGCGGCGCATCATCGCCGACCGGCAGCACGCCAAGATCGACGGTGTCCTCGTCGACCTGTGGTCGGCCAGCGTCACCATCCTCATCTGGGACCAACTCCGCGACGACAAGCGGCAACAGCTGCTGACCCTGCCGTCACACGAGCTGATCCTGCGCTGCGTCGCGATCTACACCCGCGTCACCGCGATGAAGGACCACCAGTGACCGGCCTCCGCCTACCTCAGTGGTTCCACTTCGGGCCGTGGGTGTTCTCGATCGACACCGCGCAGGCGCTGATCGCGGCGTCGCCCCGCGACACCCGACCCCTTGGACGTGCCGGCGCGGGCCGCCGCATACGGCCTTGCCCATCTCGACAACCCCAACCCGTGGGCAACCAGCCTCATCGGCCCGACCAACACCGCACTCAACCGGACCTACACCATGACCACCGACCTGGCCGAGCCCCTGATCGTGGCGCAGATCAGCGTCAACGAACAGCCGCCCGCCACGCTACTCATCGACGGGACCCACCGCCTCTACCGCGCCTGGCGCGAACACATACCGCGGCTGCCGGCCTACGTGCTCACCGTCGAGGAAACCCGGCAGGTCCAGAACGACCTGCTCCTCGGACCAGGCAGAACCTTCGCCATCCCGCCGTCGAACCCAGGACGGCCTGACACAACCCGATCCCACCGCCTACGCCTCGGAAGCCGCCCCAACGCCGGCGGCGACCGAGGCGTACGCGCATTCACCCCTTGCGGAGGAACCCGTGACGCACACGCCACCGTGGCGCAGGGTCTGCGACTGCCGCTGCATCATCCACTACCGCCTGCCGCGCACCACCTACAACGAGCCCGGCTGCGCCTGCACCATCACCTGCGCCACCCAACCCCTCACACTGCTGGCCCATCAGCAAGGCCGCGCATTCTTCCTCGACCAGGACGGCGACCTCTGGCACGTCCCCGCCATGGCCAACGGCACCTGGGACTGGGACAACGCCACCAAGATCGACACCCGTGCCGACGTCTACGACGCCGGCCTCGTCATCGAGCACCTGCTACGCCAGGCCGCCAACGTCCTCGACACTCGACCAACTCGAAGTTGTCGGCCATCTTCGTCAGGTCGCTGCCGGCCGAGCCGATCTCTTCGGCGGCCACGCCGATGC
>NZ_JBEZGJ010000347.1:0-2651 GCF_040649965.1 Micromonospora sp. NPDC048843 | reverse complement strand
GTGGCGGCACGGATCGCCTCGACCGGGTCGGTCTCGGAGGCGTTAACTGTGTGCGTGGCGCCGAACTTGCGGGCCCAGTCGAGCTTGCGGCTGTCTGGATCGCCTCGTGCAGATACGTGGCCAGCCCCGGGGCGATCTTCTCGTAGTACGCGGTGAACCGCTCGTCGGCCAGGTACATGTCAGCCAACCCGGTCTGCATCTCGTACGAGCACTCGTAGAACCAGCGGCTGATGAGCTGCCGGTGCTCCTCGGCCAACTCCATCACCTCCGGGCTGTCCGCCGGCGCGCCCGAGGCCATCAGCGCGACGATCCGCCGACCCCAGTCCTCGTTCTCCGCCTTGTTCCGCAGCCAGTCTTCCTTGGTGTAGCGGGAGACCCGCCGGTTCGACTCCCGGTACGCGTCGGTGTCACCCCACCGCTGCTCGGCCTCGGCCTGGTGCTCCTCCGGATCGACGTCACCGAAGACCTCGAACCGCTCCTCCGGCGTGAGTTGGATGTTCATCTTGCTCGCCTCCATCGCGAACTCGATCGCCGTGACCATCTCCTGCAACCGCTTGAGCCGTACCGTCAGCAGTTCGTGCTGCCGGCGCAGGTGCGCGGCCGGATCGGCCGCCGGGTCGTCGATGATCGCGGTGATCTCCTCAAGCGGGAAACCAAGCTCCCGGTAGTACAGGACGAGTTGCAGCCGTTGCAGGTCCGCGTCGTCGTAGCGGCGGTAACCGGCCGAGGTGCGCCCGCTGGGCGAGAGCAACCCGATCTCGTCGTAGTGGTGCAGCGTCCGCACCGTCACGCCGGCCACCTTCGCGACCTGACCCACCGTGTACGCCATGGTCCCCCTCCCTTCCGGGAACCAGGCTCCTGCCTGCCGTTACGTGAGAGTCAACTCCGATTCTGGCCCACCATCGCGGGGACGTCCGGCCGCCCGTACAGATAGCCCTGACCTCGTGGGCAGCCGATCGCGGTGACCGCCTCGTGTTGACGCTCGGTCTCCACCCCCTCGGCGACCACAGCCAGGTCGAACGCGCCGGCCAGGCGGGTGACCATCTCCACCGTGGCGTACGCCCGGTCGTCGGTGCCCAGCCGGGCCACGAACGACCTGTCGATCTTCAACTCGGTGGCCGGGATGCGGTGCAGGTAGCTCAGCGACGAGTAGCCGGTGCCGAAGTCGTCGATGGCGATCCGGATGCCCAGCTCCCGGAGCTGGTGCAGCCGCTCCAGCACCGCCTCGGTGCCTTCGATCAACGCCGACTCGGTCAACTCCAGTGTCAACGCCCGTGGTGCCAACCCGGCGGCGCTGGTCGCCGCTGTGACAGTGGCGATCAGGTCCGGCCGACGCAGGTGCGCGGCGGCGATGTTCACAGCGACCGTGGCATCCGGCGCCCGGCCCCGCCAGGTCGCGGCGGCCCGGCACGCCTCGTGGATCACCCAGCGGTCGATCGGCAGGATCAGCCCGGTCTCCTCGGCCAGCGGCAGGAACTTCGCCGGTGGCAACATCCCCAGCCGGGGGTGCCGCCAGCGCACCAGCGCCTCGGCGCTGCGCACCGCGCCGGTGGTCAGGTCGACGATGGGTTGGAACTCCAGGTGCAGCTGGTCCTCGTCGACAGCGCGGCGCAGGTCGGCGATCAACTCGGCGCGGGAGACGGCCGACTCGCGCAACGCCGCAGTGCACGTGCGGTACGCGGACTTCCCGGCCGCCTTGGCCGCGTACATGGCGATGTCGGCGTCGCGCAGCAGGTCGGTGTGGGAGGCGTGCTGCGGGCCGTACTCGGCGATGCCGATGCTCGCCGACGGGTGCACCCCGACGTCCTCCTCGTCGTCGGAGGGCCGCAACGCGTCCAGCAGCCGCTCGGCGAGCCGTTCGGGTGACACCGGCCGTTCGCCGTCGACAAGGACGGCGAACTCGTCACCGCCGAGCCGGGCGATGGTGCCGTCGCCGTTCACGGCAGTGTGCATCCGGGCCGCGAGCCCGGTCAGCAGGGTGTCGCCGGTGGCGTGCCCGAACCGGTCGTTCACCTGCTTGAACCCGTCCAGGTCGAGCAGCAGCACCGCCACCGGTCGCCCGTCGCGCAGGGCCAGGCGCAGCCGCCTGTTGAACAGCAGCCGGTTGGGCAGCCCGGTGAGCTGGTCGCCGTACGCGAGCCGGCGCAGCCGGGCCACCAACCTGAGGTTCTCGTTGGCCGCCAGCCCCTGCCGGACGGCGAGGGCGGCCAGCAACACCATCATGGTCACGAACACGAGCTGCGGGGTCTGCCCGGTGGGCCGGCGGGCCAGCACCACAGCGATGATCGCCCCGCCCACCGGCAGGTACGGCAGCGCCACCCGCCACCAGGGCGGCAGCGGCGACTCGGCGGTGTCGTCGGTGCCGTCGCAGTCCGGTGGCGGCGGGTTACGGGCGGCCAGGCCGATCAGCAGGTAGCTCAACGGCCAGCACAGGTCGATCGGGTGACCGGCGGTGTAGTCGGCGCGGGCGACCAGCGACACGTAGACGACGTCGGCGACGACCCGCAGGGTGAGGCTCGCCGCCAGGACTGTCATCGGCCGCCACATCGGCCGGGCTGGCCCGGAGACCGCGACCAGGATGGTGAGCTGCATCAGGTCGAACATCGGGAAGAGCAGCCCCAGCGTGCGCGCCGGGTCGGCCAGCTCGGCCG
>NZ_JBEZGJ010000346.1:0-2780 GCF_040649965.1 Micromonospora sp. NPDC048843 | reverse complement strand
GGTGGGTTGCCGGTGGTGGGGGGTGGGAGTGCGGCGTATGTGATTTATACGTCTGGGTCGACGGGGCGACCGAAGGGCGTCGTCGTCACCCACGAGGCAATCGGCAGGCTCGCGACAGAGCAGCGGCGCTGGCTTGGCATACGGCCCGGTAGCCGGGTCCTCCAGTTCTCCTCGATCGGGTTCGACGCCTCCGTGTGGGAATGGGTGGGCGCCCTGCTCAACGGAGCCGCGTTGGTCTTTCCGCCCGATGGTGAGTCCGAGGCGGGACCGAGACTAGGCTCGCTGCTGGCCCGTGCCGACATCACCCATGTCACGCTGACACCGGGCGCGCTGGCAGCGATGGCTCCCGCCGACGTCCCCGCCACCACCACTGTGGTCACCGCGGGCGAAGCCCTCGATGCGGACCTGGCCGACCGGTGGAGTAGGGCGCGCAGGCTTTTCAATGCCTACGGGCCGACCGAGGCGACCGTGTGCGCTGCCATCGCGTCGGTCGTACCAGGCGCCGACCCGCCACCGATCGGTGCCCCCCTGCCCGGCATCCGCACCTATGTGTTGGACCACGGGTTGCGCCCGGCGCCGGTCGGAACCTCCGGCGAGTTGTACCTGGCGGGTGTGGGGCTGGCTCGTGGCTACCTGCGTCGACCCGGTCTGACGGCCGAGCGGTTCGTCGCCTGCCCGTTCGGCGGATCTGGCGAGCGAATGTACCGGACCGGCGACATCGTGCGGTGGCGGCCCGACGGCGCCCTCGAGTACGTGGGCCGGGTCGATGATCAGGTCAAGCTGCGTGGCTTCCGGATCGAACTCGGCGACGTGGAGGCGGCGCTGCGCCGGGTGACCGGTGGAACCGCTCTGGCGTTGGTCCGCGAGGACCGTCCAGGCGACCGCCGGCTGGTGGGGTACGTCTGCCCGGACGATGACGCGGTGCTGGACGGCGGTGAGGTGCGGCAACGGCTCGGCGCGATGCTGCCCGCGTACATGGTGCCCGCCGCCGTCGTGGTGCTACGCCAGTTCCCGCTGACGGTGCACGGCAAGTTGGACCGCAGAGCGCTGCCCGCCCCGGAACACCGCGCCGACCCCGGTCGTCGGGTCCGCTCCGGCCGTGAGGAGATCCTGGCGTCGATGTTCGCGGACGTCCTCGGCCTCGGCTCCGTCGGTGTGGCGGACAGCTTCTTCGAACTCGGCGGACACTCCCTGCTGGCCACCCGGTTGACGAGCCGGATCAGGTCCGCGCTGAACGTGGAGCTGTCGGTTCGCGATGTCTTCGAGGCGCCGACGGTGGCGCAGCTCGCCGAGCGGCTACTCGGCGCCCGGCAGCGTCGTCAGCGGTTGGTGCCTCGTCCACGTCCGGACGAGATTCCCCTGTCGTATCCCCAGCGCAGCCTGTGGTTGGTGGCCGAGATCGAAGGACGGACGGCGACGTACAACGTGCCGATCGTGCTCCGTCTGTCCGGTCGGCTCGATGTGGCTGCGCTGCGCGCCGCCCTCGCTGACCTGGCGACACGGCACGAGGTGCTCCGGACGATCTTCGCCACCCACGACGGTAGGCCGCTCCAGGTCGTCCTGCCGCCGAGGCAGGCCCGACCGGACTTCCGGGTGGAGCCGGTCGCCGAGCCGAGGCTCGCGGAGCGGATCGAGGCTGTGGCTTCCCACGCCTTCGACCTGGCGGCCGAGATTCCGATACGCGCGTGGCTGTTCGAGCTGGCTCCGCAGGATCACGTGTTCGTGGTGGTCGTGCATCACATCGCCGCGGACGGATGGTCGGTTCCGACACTGATGAACGACCTGTCGGCCGCTTACACCGCTCGTCGTGCCGGACAGGTGCCCGCGTGGGACCCGCTGCCGGTGCAGTACGCGGACTTCGCCCTGTGGCAGCGCGAGTACCTGGGCTCCGCTGACGATCCCGGCAGCGTGACGGCGACGCAGCTGGAGTACTGGCGGACGGCGCTGGCCGGCACGCCCGAGGAGCTGCCCCTTCCCACCGATCGCCCACCGTCCGCTGCGGCCAGCCACGTCGGCGGAAGCGTCGGGATCCGGCTCGACGGTGACCTCCACCGGGCGTTGGCCCGCCTGGCGGCCGAAAACGGCGGGACGATGTTCATGGTGTTGCAGGCCGCTCTGGCGGCGCTGCTGACCAGGTATGGAGCCGGCACCGACGTGCCCATCGGCACCATAGTGGCGGGTCGCGAGGACGACACGCTCGACAACCTGATCGGTCACTTCGTCAACACGCTGGTGCTGCGCACCGACACGTCCGGCGCCCCGACCTTCGTCGAACTGTTGCGCCGGGTGCGCGAGACCGACCTGGAGGCGTACGACAACCAGGCGGTTCCGTTCGAGCTACTGGTCGAGGACCTGAAGCCGGCGCGGTCGCCGTCCCGGCACCCGCTATTCCAGGTTCTCCTGGTCGTGCAGGACGCGACGGCTGTGGTGCTGGACCTGCCCGACGTCGACTGTGCCTCGCTGTCGGCCGGCCCGGAACCGGCAAAGTTCGACCTTTCGGTGAGGTTCGAAGAAGATCGGGGACCGGACGGCCGTCCGTCGGGCATGACGGGCACCGTACTTTACCGTCGGGACTTGTTCAGCCAGGACGGGGCACACGGGATCGCGCTGCGCCTTCAGCGGTTCCTGACGGCGGTGGCACGGGATCCCCAGCTCCGTATCGACAGTGTGGACCTGTTGGATGTCGCGGAGCGTGGGCGGTTGTTGGTGGAGTTTGGGGATGGTGGTGTGGTTGGTGGTGGGGGTTCGGTGGTGGGTTTGTTTGGTAGGCGGGTGGTGGG
>NZ_JBEZGJ010000345.1:0-2886 GCF_040649965.1 Micromonospora sp. NPDC048843 | reverse complement strand
GCGGGAGATCCCGTTCGACACGATTCTCGCGGCGATCGAGACCGCGTTGCTGACCGCCTACCGGCACACCGACGGGGCCGAGCCGCACGCCCGGGCCCCGTTGCCGAATCGGGAGTTCGTGCCACTGCTGCGATGCCCTGTCGGGTGATGCCCTGTCGGGTGACCGACAACAGGCGCGAGGGGCTGTGGAAAACCTGCCAAATCCTGTGGATAGCGCTGGACAGCGGCCTGACCGCCTGTGGACAACGATCGACTGAACGCGAAGATGCGGTCACGATTCGTGACCATGAGTCGCACCGTACTGCCCCGCCCCACCCTGCTGCCCGGCCTCAACCGGCTCTGGCGAGACCGGCACACTCTCCAACTCGGCATCGGCCCTGGGCCGGCCGCCCTACTGGAGTTGGCCAACCCCCGCGCCGCCCACCTGCTCGACCTGCTCGACGGCACCCGCAGCGAGCGGACCGTGGTGACCCAGGCGGCATCCGCCCAGGTCAGTGCCGACGACGCGCGTACCCTGCTCGACACCCTGCGGGCCGCCGGCCTGTTGGTGCCCGCGCACAGCCTGCTCCCCCGCGACCTGACCGGCCCGGTCCGCGCCCGGCTCGCGGCGGAGGCCGGCGCGCTCGCCCTGGCCGCCGCCCGACTGCCCGGCACTCCCGCGCAGGTCCTGCGTAGGCGGCGCGCCGCCCGCGTCCTGCTCACCGGCGCCGGGGCGCTCGGCGGGCCGCTGACGGTGGCGTTGGCCCAGTCCGGCGTGGGGCGGGTGATTCCCCAGCTCACCGGCTCGGTACGCCCCGTCGACCTGATCGGCACTGGCATCCCCGCCGCCGAACTGGGTCGACCGCTCGCACCGGCGGTGCGGGCCGCGGTCGACCGCGTCGCACCGGGCACCGGCACCCGCCCGAGCCGCGCCCTACGGATCGACCTGGTGGTCCAGCTCGGCACGGACCGGCCTCCCGCGCTGCTCGCCGCCGGTCTCGCCCAGCGTCGGCAGCCGCACCTGCTGGTCACACTGCGCGAGGGCGTGCCGGTGATCGGGCCGTTGGTCCGCCCACCCGCCGGGCCCTGCCTGCACTGCGTCGAGCTGCACCGAGCCGACCGCGACCCGGACTGGCCCCGGCTCGCCGCGCAACTCGCCGCCGCCGACCCGGTGGCCGCCGCAACGACCGGCACGCTGCTCGTCGCCTGCGGGTACGCCCTGGCCGAGGCGCTGGCGCAGCTGGACGGCGGCCAGCCGGAGACGCTGGGCAGTGCCATGGAGATCACCGGTGCGGGCCGTTTTCGTCGTCGGGGTTGGCCGCCACACCCGGCGTGTGGGTGCTCGGGAGGCCGAGTGTCCGCACCAGCCCAGCCGCAGAGCAGCAGCGGGGCCCTCCGGTCGGTAACAATGACCGGGTGACCGACATCCCGCGCCGCGCCGTGTCCCGCACCGCCAAGCTCGCCGCCCTGCCGCTCGGCTTCGCCGGCCGGACCGTTCTGGGGATGGGAAAGCGCGTCACCGGGCTGGCCTCCGACGTGATCTCCGCGGAGATTCAGCAGCGCACCGCCGAACAGTTGTTCAGCGTGCTGGGCCAGCTCAAGGGCGGGGCGATGAAGTTCGGTCAGGCACTGTCGGTCTTCGAGGCCGCGTTGCCGGAGGAGATCGCCGCGCCCTACCGGCAGGCGCTGACGAAGTTGCAGGAGGCGGCGCCACCGCTGCCGGTCGCCAGCGTGCACAAGGTGCTGACCGAGCAGCTCGGCCCCGACTGGCGGGACCTTTTCGTCGAGTTCAACGACGTCCCGGCCGCCGCCGCGAGCATCGGCCAGGTTCACCGGGCGCGCTGGCGCGAGCCAGGCTTCGACGAGTCGGGCGAACCGAACAGCCGCGACGTGGCGGTCAAGATCCAGTATCCGGGGGCCGGCGATGCCCTGCTCGCCGACCTCAAGCAGCTCTCCCGCCTGGGCGGAATGTTCCGAGCCATCCAGCCCGGCCTGGACGTCAAGCCGCTCCTGGCCGAGCTGCGCGAACGGATCACCGAGGAGTTGGACTACGAGTTGGAGGCCGAGTCGCAGCGCACCTTCGCCGCCGCGTACGCCGACGACCCGGAGATCTTCATCCCGGAAGTGATCAATGCCTCGCCCCGGGTGCTGGTCACCGAATGGGTGACGGGCACCCCGCTGGCCGACATCATCCGCGAGGGCACCGAGGAGGATCGGGACGAGGCCGGCCGGTTGATGGCCACCCTGCACCTCTCCGCGCCGCAGCGGGCCGGGCTGCTGCACGCCGACCCGCACCCGGGAAACTTTCGGCTGCTGCCCGACGGTCGACTCGGGGTGATCGACTTCGGTGCGGTGGCCCGGATGCCGGAGGGCACCCCGGAGCCGATCGGTCGTATCGCCGCGATGGCCCTGCGCGGCGATGCCGACGAGGTGGTGGCGGGGCTGCGGTCGGAGGGGTTCATCGGCTCGGCCGAGGAGATCGACGCCGAGGGGGTGCTCGACTTCCTCCGCCCCATGTTGGAGCCCATCGCGGCGGACGGCTTCCGGTTCACGCGGGCCTGGCTACGGGCCGAGGCGGGTCGACTGGCCAGTCCTCGCTCCCCCACGTACCAGCTGAGCAAGCGGCTCAACCTGCCCCCGTCGTACCTGCTGATCCACCGGGTGACGCTCGGGTCGATCGGGGTGCTCTGCCAGTTGGAGGCGAAGGCCCCCTACCGGAGCATCCTGGAGCGCTGGCTGCCCGGCTTCGCCCCGGTCGCCTGACCGTCGAGGCGTGACCACGTCGAGGCCCAGGGCGGCTGAACACATGGGGAAGGGCGGGGGGCGGGGGGGCCCCGCCCCTCCGCGGGGGGGGGGTGGAGTGAAAACCCCACGCGCGCGGCCCCCGGGTGGGGGCGGTGCAGGCGC
>NZ_JBEZGJ010000344.1:0-2996 GCF_040649965.1 Micromonospora sp. NPDC048843 | reverse complement strand
GGCGCGACCTGCTCCAGCAGCTTGGTGACCTGCGGCAGGAAGCCCATGTCGGCCATCTGGTCGGCCTCGTCGTGCCCACAGCACCACCGCCGGCAGAGGAGAACCCTCGTGTTCCTAATCGATCCCGCGCTGCGGCGCATCGCCGCCGACACCAACGACGTCCTACCCGAGCACCTGTGGCGCCACGACACCGCCACCCCCGAACCGATCGGCGACCTCGCCCGCATCCTCCACAAGACCGCCTGTGACTTCACCGACAGCACCACCAACGTCGACCAGGTCCTCACCCGGGTCGGTGTGCTCGCCGAGACGGCCCGGCAAGGGCTGGCCGCCCGTGCCGACCTGCACATCGCCAGCTACCACCAGACCCTCACCGACGCGCTCGTCGCCCGCGAACGGCACACCGTCCTCGGCACCGCGCTCGTCACCTGCTACCACGCCTGGCGCAACCACCGGCCGATCGGCGACGGCGACGAGCGGTACCTGCTCCTGCGGCGCTGCGACCCGTCGCGCGGCGTGGCGACGCTGAAGCGCAACGACCCGCATACCTGGCTGGTGGTGCCCGACGCCGAGGCCGCCGGCGTGTTCGACATCCCCTACCCGGATCGCGTCGTCGGCGAGGTCACCGAGACCGAGCACGAATGGACGCCCACCGCCTACATCGCCCGGCCGCATCACCAGGCCCCGCCCGCCACGGTGTATCCGCTACCCGCGTGCGGTGACCTCGCCTCAGCCTGCCGGTCCCTGCTGCGCTGGTGGCACCTGCGCCACTCCGACACCTGGCGCAACCGTACCCCGAACCAACTCGACCCCGCCGAACTCGCCCACCTCAGCACCTGAAGCGGGGCCTCATGCCGAACCTGGACACGATCAGCCGCTGGATCACCGCGACGACCGAGCGCACCCTCGACCAACACGCCGCCGACCCCGTCCCCGCCGCCGCGCACCTGCCCGAAGCCGCCGCGAACCTGCGGCACCTGCGCACCGAGCTGCTGCTCGCGGTGGACCGGCTGCGCACCCTCCTGATCAACGAAGACGACCTGAACGGTTCCACCAGCACGGTCGCCGGCCCGGTGGAGACCATCAGGGACCTGGCCCGGGAGTACCGGTACGCCCGCAACTGGATCGACACCCTCATCGGCGACGAGGCGCGGGCCGCCTACGCCGAGGCGAACCCGGGTCGGTCGGTGCGGCGGCGCTACGTCAACCCCGGTGACACGGTCCTGGTCGTCCTGCCGCACACCAATTCCTGCCGCCGACAGAATCTCGCCGGACACGCCACTCACATCAAGGTCGACAGGTCCGACGCCAGGCTCCGCCCGCCCGGCAGCGTCAACCCGCTGCGGCTGTCCCACGCCGACGCCGGGATCTACCGCGACCCGACCGAGGACCGCCTCTACATCCTGCAGGCCGACGAGGCCGTCCCCGGCCGCTGACCGGCCGACGCGGCACCACCCACCGCCACGACCACCGGGCCGCACCTGGGCGGCACCCCTCGGCAGCGCACGACGTCACGTGCCTGCCGCACTGACCGCTGCCCGCGACCCGGCGCACCACCGCCCGGCACACCACCGTGCCATGCGTCCCCACCAGTTCCCACGGAAGGAAACCCCTGATGGAACAGCTGTCGCTGACGCCTGCCACGCAGGCCGTCCTCGACGCCCTGACCGACCTCGGTCAGGGCGACGTCCACGAGTTGGCCGACAAGTCCGGCAAGGCCCGCTCGACCACCGACAAGGCGATCAAGACCCTTGCTGACGCCGGTGTCATCGTCGCGGTGGACCCCGACGCCGACCCGGCCGAGGGCACCCCCGCGAGGTGGACTCTCGCCACGCCGAGCGACGCCGATGCCCCCTTGCCCACCGACGCGGCCGGCGGGACCGACATCGGCGACCCGGACCCCGGCGACGCGGCCGACCAGCCGCACATGGAGATGGGCCACCAGCCCACCGACGCGGTCCACGGCGCCGAGAACGACCGACCGAAGGACGGCGGCGATGACGCCGCCGACACGCCGGACACCGAGGCGGCCGACCAATCGGGCAGCCAACTCGACAGCGACGACGCGACCGAGCCCGACGGCACCACCGTGGACGACGCCGACAGTGGCGAGGACGAGCAGGTACCGACGGTCTCGGCCGTGCAGCCCGCTCGCCCTGGTGACCGCAAGGTCATGGCCATCAAGGGTGTCCTGGCCGACTACGGCGACGGCGGCGCGACTCTCGACGTGATCGTGGGCGAGAGCGGTATCAGTCACCCGACCGCCTCGCGGCTGCTGACCGCGATGGAGCAGGCCGACGCTGCCCGCCGGCTGCCCGGCCTGCCGCAGCGGTGGATCGTCGGCCCGACCAAGGCCAGCGAGGTCGACCCGAACCCGGAGCCGCCCCGCTGCCCGCTGTGCTACCAGGTCATCCGCGGCCTGGCGACCGCGCCGAGCGCCACGGCGGCGGTGCTGCCCCTGATCCGGCCGGACGGCACGCTGCACGTCGTCGCATCCGACGGCGAGACCCACATCATCGCCCTGCCCCGTCGCACGCCGCCGCGCGCGACAGGCATCACCGCGAGTGTGGGCCGCAGCGACGCGACCGCCAACGCCGACGGCAGCCAGCCGTTTGGCCGGGGCGAGTTGGAGAAGCTGACCCTCGACGTCCTGGCCGCGAACCCGGGCCGGGCGATGAGTCCGCAGGACATCGCCACCGCCATCAGCGGGCAGCTCGGCCGTGCGGTCAGCTCCGGGGCGGTGCGCAACAACTGCACCAAGGCCGCCGCCGCCGGTCGGATCCTCCTGGTCTCCGATGCGCCGCTGACCTTCATCTACCCGGCCCAGGCCGACCCGAGCCCCACCGCGAGCACCAGCGTGGAGCAACCCCGGCAGGACGACAACGACGCCGAGCAGTCCTGACCCGCACCATCCCCAACTCATCGCGGGGGCCGAGCGTATCCGACGTCAAGCTCGACGTCGGTCGGGAGCTGACCCGTGGCCTGGGTGCCGGGGC
>NZ_JBEZGJ010000343.1:0-3022 GCF_040649965.1 Micromonospora sp. NPDC048843 | reverse complement strand
CGGCACCGGCCGCCGCCCGGAGACGTACGGCCTCGCGAACCCCGTCGACACCGCTCGCCTCACCCCCCAACGACCAGCAGTGCCCGCCTACCGCCCTGCCGGCCGTGATGGCAGTGATGATCTGGGTGCAGATCGGCTATCCGGTGGTCGTCTTCATGGCGGCGTTGCAGCGCGTCACGCAGGTCGTCGTCGGCGTCGGTCACCACCCGGCGCAGGCCGGGGGTCAGGTCGTCGCGGGCCAGCAGCGCCGCGGCCGCCTCCCGGGTGGGCTGCGCCACGGCGTAGCGGGGGAACGCCAGGGCGGCCACCCGGTCGGCCGTCCAGGGGGTACGCCGGTGCGCGGCGGCCGGCATCTCCGCGAAGTACCGATCGACGTACGCGGCGGTCAGGTCGGCCTGTTCGGGTTGCCAGAACCCCTCGGTGATCGCCTCCAGCAGCCGACCGGACAGCTCGGTGTCCCGCACGATGATCTCCCAGGTCGCCTGCTTCGCCACCGGGTCGGGCAGCGCCGCCCGGCAGTAGGCGGCCCGTTCCGCGCCCGTGGAGCTGTTGTCGGCGGCGGCCTCGATGGCGATCTCCGCCTCGCCGGCGGCGCCCAGCACCACCAGGCGACGCAGCACCGCCCAGCGCAACTCCGCGTCGATCTTCAAACCGGCCGGCACGTCCCGGCCGGCGAGCCAACCGACGAGCAGGTCAGCGTCGGTGGTCGCGGCGATCCAACCCCGTGCGGCGGCGAGCTGCAACGACTCCCCGGCCGGCGCGCCGTCGAGCAGCCGCTGGCACGTCCCGGCGACCCTGGCCAGCGCCGTGGAGCGGGTCAGCGGGTCGAGGTAGCGGTCGACAAGGGACCGGCTGAGTGTCAGCACGTCCTCCGCGATGATCACCTCCGTTTCGGCGGGCAGCGCGGCAGCCATCAGATCGACCAGGCCGGTGACCGGCCGCTCGCCGTCGGTCGCCGCGTCCAGTGCCTCGCGCCAGAGCATCGCCCGGGCCAGCGGATCGGACAGACCGGGCAGCACCTGCGGGACGGCGTCCGCCGACGCCGGGTCGAGGCGTACCTTCGCGAAGGTGAGGTCACCGTCGTTGAGCAGCAACAACCGGGCCGCCGGCTCGCCGGTCAACGCACCGAGCACGGTGCGGCCTTCGTCGGCGTTCGGGTCGATGTCCACCTCGTCGCGTCTCGCGGTGCCGTCCATCGAGTAGCGGCCCACGCCGATCCGGTGAGGGCGCAGCACCGGGTACGACTCGGGCGCGGTCTGCACCACTGCCACCTCGGTGTAGCGACCGTCGGCGTCCACGGCGACCTCGGCCCGCAGCGTGTTGACCTGCGGGCGGCGCAGCCACAGCTCGGCCCAGTCGGACAGGTCCCGCCCGCTGCTGGCGGAGAGGCTGGCCAACAGGTCGGCGAGGGTGGCGTTGCCGAAGCGGTGGGCGGCGAAGTGCGCGTTCAGGCCGGCGAGGAACGCCTCGTCGCCGAGCCACGCGACAAGCTGCCGCAGCACGCTGGCGCCCTTGGCGTACGAGATGCCGTCGAAGTTGAGCAGGCCCGCCTCGGCGTCGACGACCTCCTGTGGGGCGATCGGGTGGGTGGAGGGCCGCTGGTCGGCGGCGTAGCCCCAGGCCTTGCGCCGCATGGCGAAGGTGGTCCAGGCCTGGTCGAAGCGGGTCGCCTCGGCGGTGACCCGGGTGCCGAGGTACTCGGCGAAGGACTCGTTCAACCACAGGTCGTCCCACCAGCTCATGGTGACCAGGTCGCCGAACCACATGTGGGCCATCTCGTGAGCGATGGTGCCGGCCCGCAGCTCGCGCTGGGTGTCGGTGACGGCCGAGCGGAACACGTAGTCGTCGCGGAAGGTGACCAGGCCCGGGTTCTCCATCGCGCCGGCGTTGAACTCGGGCACGAACGCCTGGTCGTACTTGCCGAACGGGTAGCGTTCGGTGAAGAGCTTGTGGAACCGGTCCAGGCACTGCCGGGTGATGGTGAAGATCTCCTCGGCGTCGGCGTCCAGGTGCTCGGCGAGTGACCGACGGCAGTAGATGCCCAGCGGTATGCCGTCGTGCTCGGCCCGCCGGACGTGGTACGGCCCGGCGATCAGCGAGAAGAAGTACGTGGCCAGGGGCGCGCTCTGGGCGAACTCCCAGCGCCCGGGGGCCGGGTTGGCGGCCAGCTCGGCGTTGCCGGCGACGATCCACTGCGGCGGTGCGGTGACCGAGAGGGTGAACGGCGCCTTGAGGTCGGGCTGGTCGAAGGCGGCGAAGATGCGCGGCGCGTTGTCGAGGAAGGACTCGGCGTAGAGGTAGGTCTCGCCGTCGGCCGGGTCGACGAAGCGGTGCATCCCCTCCCCCGTTTTGGAGTACGCCATCTCGGCCTCGACGATGAGCGTGTTCTCCTCGGCCAGGTCGTCGAGCGGCAGCCGGTTGTCGGCGAGCAGGGCGGGGTCCAGGTCGCGGTCGTTGAGGCGTACACCGCGCAGTTTGGCGGGCTTGACCTCGACGAAGGTCGCGGCGCCGGTGGTGGCCCGGAACTGGATCTCGACGCGGGAACGGAACAGGTCGCCGTCACCGGTCAGGTCGAGGTCCACCTGATAGGACTCGACAGTAATCGCCGCGCCACGCGCGGTCGCCTCTACACGGGTCAGGCTCGGCATCCGCTTATCCTGCCCGATGGGGATCGGCACCCGGTCACCACACGACCCTCGGCACTGGAGGAAAGAACCATGGCGCAGCACCCCAAGGGCGACTTCGACCTCTCTCGGGCGGTCTGGCAGCGGGCCGAGGGGGACACCTCCGACAGCGCCGTCGAGGTTGCCTTCGTCGACGACCTGATCGGGATGCGCAACTCGGCCGAGCCGAACGGGCCGGTGCTGGTCTTCACCCAGGCCGAGTGGGACGCCTTCGTGGCCGGCGCGCAGGACGGCGAGTTCGACCTGGACTGACAGTGCCCGCCGACCCGTCGGCGGTCGATCGCCGTGGGGGGGGGCGGGGGGGGGTGACCGGCCCGGGCACTCGTGGGGGGGGGCCG
>NZ_JBEZGJ010000342.1:0-3059 GCF_040649965.1 Micromonospora sp. NPDC048843 | reverse complement strand
ACGTCGCGGGCAGCCGATCGGTGAGCCGGAACCCGCAGACCCGGTCGTAGTCGGCCAACTGCGCCCGGGCGACGCTCACCCCGCCCACTGTCACCTCGACCGCCGGCAGATCGGGTCCGCGTCGCCCACCGCCGAGGCCCGGTAGCGCGCCGAGCAACGCCCGTCGGTGCAGCGCCCCGGCCGCCGGCATCCGGGGCAGCTCGACAGGGGTACGGCTGCCCGACTCCGGCCGCGCGTCCATCACGCCCCCAGCAGGCTCTGGCCGCAGACCCGGACCACGTTGCCGCTGACCGCGCCGCTGGCCGGCCAGGCCAGCCAGCCGATCGTCTCGGCCACGTCCACCGGCAACCCGCCCTGGGCCAGGCTGTTCATCCGCCGGCCCGCCTCGCGGACCACCAGCGGGATGCGCGCGGTCAGTCGGGTCTCGATGAAGCCGGGGGCCACCGCGTTGACGCTGATCCCACGCTCCCGCAGGGCCGGCGCGAGTGAGTCGACAAGCCCGATCACGCCGGCCTTGCTGGTGGCGTAGTTGGTCTGCCCCCGGTTGCCGGCGATCCCGGCGATCGACGAGACCGAGATGATCCGCCCGCCGGCCGGGAACAGCTCCCGCTCCAGCAGCACGTCGTTGATCCGCTCCTGGCTGGAGAGGTTGACGTCGATCACCTGGTCCCACCGGTCGGCGTCCATCCGGCCGAGCGTCTTGTCCCGGGTGATGCCGGCGTTGTGCACCACCACGTCGACCCGGCCGTGTCGGCTGGCCAGGTGCTCGGCGAGTCGGGTCGGCGCGTCCGGCGCGGTCAGGTCGAGTTGGACGGCGGTGCCGCCGATGTCGTTCGCCACCGCGGCGAGCGCGTCACCGGCTCCCGGGATGTCCAGGGCAATTACCTTCGCGCCGTCGCGGGCGAGCACCTTCGCCAGCGCCGCACCGATGCCCCGTGCGGCGCCGGTGACCAGCACGACCTGCCCGTCCAGTGGGCGATCCCAGTCGGCCGGGACGCTCGCCGCGCCGCCGCCGACCCCGATGACCTGCCCCGACACGTACGCGGAACGGCCGGACAGCAGGAACCGGACAGTCGATTCGAGGCTCGTGATCGTCCCGGCGTCACCGTCCGCGCGGGTCACGTAGACGAGTTGCGCGGTGATGCCCCGGCCGAACTCCTTGCCGATGCTGCGGACCAGCCCTTCGAGGGCACGCTGGGCGGTCGCCTCGCGGGGTGTCGGGCACTCCTGCGGCGGGGTGCCCAGCACGATCACCCGGCCGCTGGGCAGCACGGCCCGGGCCTGCGGGTGGAAGAAGTCGTAGAGCTGGCGCAGCTCGGTCGAGTCGGTGATCCCGGTGGCGTCGAAGAGCAGTGCCCCGTACCGCTGCGCGTTGGCGCCGGCCGGGTCGGCCAGCTCGACCCCGGCGGCGGTCAGGATCTTGGCGATCGGGTCGGCCAGCCGGCCGCCGGTGGCCGCGCCGAGCAGGGCCGGGCCGGCCAGCAGCGGGTCGCCGGGGTGGTGCCGGCGCAGTCGGGGCGGGTCGGGCAGCCCGAGGCGCTTGACCAGCGCGCGGCCGGCGGCCGATTGGACGAAGCTCGCGTACCTGTCGGTCATGGGCGTAGCCTACTGGCGAGTAGGGTTCGAGCAACACATGTCGAGGAGGCGGATCGTGCAGAGCATTCGGCGGGTCGCGGTCATCGGGGGCAACCGCATCCCCTTCGCCCGTTCCAACTCCCGCTACGCGGACGCGTCGAACGCGGACCTGCTCGGCGCGGCGCTCGACGGCCTGATCGCCCGCTACGGGCTGGCCGGGCAGCGCATCGGCGAGGTGGTCACCGGTGCGGTGCTCAAGCACTCCCGCGACTTCAACCTCACCCGCGAGGTGGTCCTCGGCTCCCGGCTCGACCCACACACCCCGGCGTACGACATCCAGCAGGCCTGCGGCACCGGCCTGGAGGCGACGATCCTGGTCGCCAACAAGATCGCCCTCGGTCAGCTCGACGTGGGCATCGCCGGCGGTGTGGACACCACCTCCGACGCCCCGCTCGCCGTCAACGAGGAGATGCGCCGCACACTGCTCAAGCTCAACTCGGCCCGCACGCTGGGCGAACGGCTCAAGATCGCGGCGAAGCTGCGCCCGCTCCAGCCGTTCAAGCCGGAGATCCCGCGCAACGCGGAGCCGCGTACCGGCCTCTCCATGGGCGACCACGCCGCAGGGACCGCAGTGCGCTGGCAGATCGACAGGCGCTCCCAGGACGAGCTGGCGCTGCGCTCGCACCAACGGCTGGCCGCCGCGTACGACAGGGGTTTCTTCGACGACCTGATGACCCCGTACCTGGGGCTCACCCGAGACCAGAACCTCCGCCCGGACAGCAGCCTGGAGAAGCTCGGTTCGCTGAAGCCGGTCTTCGGCACCCGCGGCCCGGACGCCGAGCAGGCCACCATGACGGCCGGCAACTCGTCACCCCTCACCGACGGCGCGTCCACGGTGCTGCTGGCCAGCGAGGAGTGGGCGGCGGCGCACCACCTGCCCGTGCTGGCCTGGTTCAGCTGGTCGGAGACGGCGGCCGTGGACTTCGTGCACGGCGACGAGGGGTTGCTGATGGCACCCGCGTACGCGGTGCCCCGGATGCTGGCCCGCGCCGGGCTGACGTTGCAGGACTTCGACTACTACGAGATCCACGAGGCGTTCGCGTCGCAGGTGCTGGCCACCCTCGCCGCTTGGGAGTCGCCGGAGTTCGCCAAGGACCGGCTCGGCCTGGACGCGCCGCTCGGCGCTGTCGACACCGACCGGCTCAACGTCAACGGTTCGTCGCTGGCCGCCGGGCATCCGTTCGCCGCCACCGGCGGGCGCATCGTGGCGACCCTGGCCAAGCTGCTGGCCGAGCGGGGCAGCGGGCGCGGGCTGATCTCCATCTGCGCAGCCGGTGGTCAGGGCGTGACCGCCATCCTGGAACGCTGAGCGGAGTGTGCAAGGCGACGCCCGCCGGACCCGAGGGTCTGGCGGGCGTCGACAGTGCGGTTGGGCTCAGCAGCGACAGCCACCCCACCACCAAGCCCCGCAGCAGGAGCGCGAA
>NZ_JBEZGJ010000341.1:0-3098 GCF_040649965.1 Micromonospora sp. NPDC048843 | reverse complement strand
TCGTGGGTGAAGACGACCACCTGCCGCTGCTCGGCCAGCTCGGCGAGCACCCGCGCGAGACCGTCCACCTTCGACGGGTCTGCGTTCCAGGTGTGGCAGGCTCGACGCCATGCGGCTGGAGAACGTCTGGTTGCGGTACCACCGGCGGGGGCCGTGGGTGCTGCAAGGCATCGATGTGCGGATCGGTCCCGGCGAGGTGGCGATCGTGCTGGGCCGCAACGGGGTGGGCAAGTCGACACTGCTCCAGGTGGCCGCGGGGGTCCTCCGCCCGGGCCGGGGCCGGGTCACCGACCGGCCGGCGCGGGTGGGCTGGGTGCCGGAGCGTTTCCCAGCGGACCAACCGTTCACTGTGACCCGCTATCTGACCGGGATGGCCCGGGTGGCGGGGCTGGGCAGGGCTGCTGCCGACGAGGCCGTTACCTCCTGGACGGACCGGCTCGGGCTGGCCGCCTTCCGCTCGGTCCGGTTGCCGGAGCTGTCCAAGGGCACCGCGCAGAAGGTCGGCCTCGCCCAGGCGCTGCTGCGCCCACCGGGCCTGCTGGTGCTCGACGAGCCGTGGGAGGGGCTGGACGCCGCCACCCGCGAGTTGGTGCCCGAGCTGATCGCCGAGGTGCTCGCCGCCGACGGGTCCGTCCTGGTCAGCGACCACCGCGGCGAGACGGTCCGGCTCCCGGCCGCGCGCCGCTGGTTGGTGGCCGACGGCTCACTTGCCGAGGAGGCGCTGTCGACGGACGGGACGATCGCCGTGGTCGAGGTCGCGGTGCCGGCCGCGCGGGTCGCCGGCACCGTCGCCCGGTTGCGCGCCGAGGGCCATCAGGTGCTGCGGGTACGCTCCGACGCCTCCACCGCCGCACCCCAGGCCCTACCCGTCGAGCCGCTCCGGTCGGCCGGTGCCGCCCGACCCGCCGCGCCGCCGCTCGGGATGGCCGGGGAACTGACAGCGGAGCAGCCGGAGGCCGCTGACGTCACTGTCGAGTCGGCAGCGGGGGAGACCCGGTGAGCGCCCTGGTCCGGATGCGGTTGGCCGGTTTCCTGCGAACCGGCCGGGCGTTGGCGCCGTTGCTCGCCGGCCTGATCACGCTCGGCACTCTCTACGGCGGTGGCCGAGCCCAGCCGGCGGAGGCGTACGGCGTCTCCGCTGTCGTGCTCTTCCCGGTGCTCGCCTGGCAGACCAAGATCCTGTTGGACGTCGAGCCGGACGTGCAGCGTCGGCTGGCGCAGGTGACCGTCGGGGTGGCCCGGGAGCGGGTGGCCGGGCTGCTCGCCGCCGCGGTGGCGGCGCTGGTGACGGTGGCTGTCGCGCTGCTCTTTCCGTGGCTGGTCGGCGGGGTGTCCGGCCCGGTCGACCCGGGGGACCGGTCGATTCCGGTCGGGCTCGCGCTGGGATTGTGGGCGCACGCGTTGGTCGTACCCGCTGCGGTTGCCCTTGGGGCGCTGGCCAGCCGGGCGTCGGTGGGCGGCGCCGGGTACGGGGTCGCGGTGTTGGCCCTGGGCGGGGTCGGCGCTGTGGTGTTGGGCCTGACCGGCTCGGTGGTCCCCTGGCTGGCACCGCCGATCATGGCGACCGCTCGCACCACCGGCGGCGAGGCAGCCGCGCTGACACTGCTGGGGCTGAGCGGGTGGGCGTTGGCCTGGAGCACCGCTGTCGTCGGCGGCTACCTGTGGCGGCGGCGCGCCCAGGGCTGACCGGCACTGGTACGGGTGACGCGGCTCACCGGGCGCGATTTGGCGCTGCTGGTCGGGGCGCGTACTCTTCAACCGTCATCCGTGTTCTCATGGATGAGGAACCACCCAAAGACCGCTGGTCACCATGCTTCGGCACGGTCGAAGGTCCCGCGACGACGGGCGACCCGCGTAGGGCGGCAAGCGTAACTCGGCAGTGAGCATGGTCCGCCGACCATGACGATCCGCCGGCCCTCGCCCCGTGCGCCCTGCGCCGGGGCTTTTTCGTTGTCGCGTCGCCTCCGCCCCCGTTCCGGCTTCGGCCGAGACAGGGACCAGCCTCGAGTAACGAGAGAGGAGGGACATGGCGGACAAGCCGATCCGGGCCGACAAGGCCACGGCCGTCGCTGAGCTGACCGAGAGCTTCCGCAGTTCGGGCGCCACCGTGCTGACCGAGTACCGCGGTCTGACGGTTTCCCAGCTCACCCAGCTTCGGCGCTCGCTCGGCGCCGATACCAGCTACACGGTCGCGAAGAACACGCTGGCCAAGCGTGCTGCGACGGACGCGGGCATCACCGGCCTCGACGAGCTGTTCACCGGTCCTACCGCGCTGACTTTCGTTTCGGGCGACGTCGTCGAGGCGGCGAAGGGCCTTCGCGACTTCGCGAAGGCCAACCCGAAGCTCGTCATCAAGGGCGGTGTCTTCGAGGGCAAGGCCATCACCGCGGCCGAGGTCACGAAGCTCGCCGACCTTGAGTCCCGCGAGGTGCTGCTGGCCAAGCTGGCCGGCGCGATGAAGGGCAACCTGAGCAAGGCCGCGGCCCTGTTCCAGGCCCCGCTGTCGAAGACCGCCCGTCTGGCGGCTGCACTGCAGGACAAGCGCGAGAAGGAGGGCGCCGAGGCGGCCTGAGGCCCCCACGGCGCACCAGTTCTTACTTAACAGAATCAGGAAAGGACGCCAGATATGGCGAAGCTCAGCACCGACGAGCTGCTCGACGCGTTCAAGGAGATGACGCTGATCGAGCTCTCTGAGTTCGTGAAGCAGTTCGAGACGACCTTCGAGGTCACCGCTGCCGCTCCGGTCGCGATCGCCCAGGGTGGTGGCGGCGGCGCCGCTGCGGCCGAGGCCGAGCCGGAGCAGGACGAGTTCGACGTCATCCTCGAGGCTGACGGTGGCAAGAAGATCCAGGTCATCAAGGTCGTGCGTGAGCTGACCGGCCTGGGCCTCAAGGAGGCCAAGGACGCGGTCGAGTCCGCGCCGAAGGCCATCCTGGAGAAGGTCAACAAGGAGACCGCCGACAAGGCGAAGGCCAAGCTCGAGGGTGAAGGCGCCAAGGTCACCCTCAAGTGACCTGACGTTCCACAAACGCGTACCCGGCTCGTGAGCTGGGACACTATCGCGCCACGGCGGGCGGTGATCCGACACGGATCACCGC
>NZ_JBEZGJ010000340.1:0-3113 GCF_040649965.1 Micromonospora sp. NPDC048843 | reverse complement strand
CGAGCGGCTGATGAACGAGCTGCTGGACGCGAGCAACGGCCTCGGTGCCGCCGTCAAGCGGCGCGAGGACACGCACAAGATGGCCGAGTCGAACACCGCGTACGGCACGTCGGCGGCGTGCGCCGCGACCGGAGCGCCGGTGCGGCGGGCCAGCTCCGCCGCGCCGCCAGCGTGATCGGGGTGCGCGTGGGTGAGCACGATACGGGTGACGTCCGCCGGCACCTTGCCCATCGCAGCGAGCCCGAGCACGATCCGAGCCGGCGCCTTGGCCAGCCCGCAGTCGACCAGCGTGACGCTGCCGTCGTCGTCGACGAAGGCGTACGAGTTGACGGCCGCGCGGCCCACAGTGGGGATACGCCAGACGTTCGGGGCCAGTGGCACCGCAGGGGCACGCGTCATGTCGCGAGTCTAGGAAGGATCGTCAACTGTCGTTCTCGACCCACCGGCGGTCCGCCTGAGCTGACGGAGGGCTAACCTCGCGCGGGTGATGTGGCAGAGGTACGTGGCGATCGGCGACAGCACCACCGAAGGGCTCGACGACCCGGACGGCGTCGGCGGCTACCGGGGCTGGGCCGACCGGTTCGCCCTGGCGGTAGCCCGTGCCCAGGGCGGTCTGGAATACGCGAATCTGGCCATCCGTGGCCGGACCACCGCGCTGATCCGGGCCGAGCAACTCCAGCCCGCCCTCGACCTGGCACCCGACCTGGCCACGGTGGTAGCCGGCATGAACGACGTGCTGCGCCCCTCCTTCGACGCGGACCAGGTCGCCGGGGATGTCGCGTCGATGCAGCAGGCACTGGTCGAGCAGGGGGCCACAGTGCTGACCTTCACGATGCCGGATCCGGCGCCCGTGATGCCGTTGGCCCGGCCGCTGCGTGGTCGCATGCTGGCGCTCAACGAGGCGCTGCGGGCCGCCACCGCACGGACCGGGGCCACCCTCCTCGACCTGGGCGCTCATCCGGTCTCCTCCGATCCCCGGCTGTGGAGCGACGACCGGCTGCACGCCAACAGCGCCGGGCACGAGCGGATCGCCGCCGCACTGGCGTACACGGCGGGTCTGCCCGGGTTCGACGACTCATGGACACAGCCGTTGCCGCCGGCACCCCAGCGGCGCCGCGGCGAGGTGTTCGGCGCCGAGCTGGCCTGGACCCGCCGGCACCTGATGCCCTGGCTGGTCCGGCACCTACGCGGCCAGTCGTCGGGTGACGACCGGGTGGCCAAGCGGCCGGTGCCGCTGCCGGTGCCGCTCGACTAGGGCGGATGCGGCAGGATTGGCGACGTGGGTAAGGGTGCGGGACGTCGGCGGGCGAACGCGACAACGGGACGGGTGTGCCCGTGCGGCTCCGGCCGGGCGTACGCGGACTGCTGCGCGCCGGCGCACGGCGGCGACTCCCCGGCGACGGCCGAGGCGTTGATGCGCTCCCGGTTCAGCGCCTTCGCCCTCGGCGACTCCGGTTACCTACTGCGCAGCTGGCACTCCTCGACCCGGCCCGCCTCCCTGGAGCTCGACCCGGGGCAGCGGTGGACCCGACTGGAGATCGTGGAGACCGAGCGGGGCGGCCTGCTCGACACCGCCGGCACTGTGACCTTCCAGGCCCACTACCGGGACGCGGGCCAGCCCGGCACGTTGACCGAACACAGCCGGTTCGTCCGCGAGGACGGCCGGTGGGTCTACCTCGACGGTGACCAACCCTGACGGCTGTTTGGGCGTAGGATGACGTCGGCGTAGTCCTGCGCCGCACCTCCCTCCCGGCGCTCACGCCGCCGGCAACGCGGAGGCAAAGGGGGCCTTGAGCCCTCGGGACGTGGTGCCACATGCCCCACTCCGGCGGGGTCGGCGGGAGCGTGAGTCCCGGTGACCGTGCCGTTGACCGGGAGCATGTGATGACCACCCAGAGATCGCTCAAGGCCCGGGTCCGGGCCCGGATGGAGAAGACCGGCGAGAGTTACACCACCGCCCGCCGGCACCTGATCAGTCGGACCGTCGAGCCGGCGTCCACCGCCGCGTCCCCTCCAGCACCTACCGAACCGACCGTCACGGCTACCGCCGCGCAGACCGAGCGGATCGCCGACGACCTGATCCGCGCCCGGACCGGCCGCGGCTGGAACGAGTGGTTCGCAGTGCTCGACGCCGCGTCCGCCACCGAGTGGACGCACACCCGGATCGCCAGTCACCTCGCCACCGAACATGAGGTGCCGGGCTGGTGGGCACAGACCATCACCGTCGGGTACGAGCAGGCACGCGGTCTGCGCGCGCCGGGTCAACGGCGCGGCGGTGGCTTCGAGGCCAGCGCGAGCCGGACGGTGGCCGTGCCGGCACTGCGACTGTTCGAGGCATTCGCCGACGAGACGGCACGCGCCCGTTGGCTGCCCGACGTCGAGGTACGCGTCCGCACCGCCACCGCGCCGCGCAGCTTCCGCGCCGACTGGGCCGGTGGCCCCACCAGGATCGTCGTCGGCATCGACGCTATCGGCGAGTCAAAGGCCCGGGTCAGCGTTCTGCACGAGAAGCTGACCGGAGCCGAGCAGGCCGCGGAGCTGAAGGCGTACTGGCGGGACCGGCTCGCCGCGCTGAAGGTGTTGCTCGAAACGGACGGAGACCACCGATGACCATGACATTCATCAACCTGCCGGTGCGCGACCTGACCACCGCTACCGAGTTCTACCGGGCGATCGGCTTCACCGGCGACCAGGCCGAGCCGGACGGCGACAGCACGGTGCTCACCATCTCCGACACCACCCGGCTGGTGCTGCACCTGCGCTCGGGCTTCGAGGCGTACACCGGGGTCGCCACGCCGGACACGGCGACCAGCCGCGAGGTCATCATCGGGCTGTCGGCGTCGAGCCGAGGGCAGGTCGACGAACTGGTCGACCAGGCGGCGGTCGCCGGTGGGGAGTCGCTGGGGCCGGGGATGGCCAACGGGCCGATGTACATGCGCGGCTTCCGCGACCTCGACGGCCACCAGTGGTCGTTCCTGCACATGGCCGGCTGACAGTGCGGCCCGGCGGCGGCACCCTCGGCGGGTCCGCGCGGTAGCCCGGCAACGAGGGCCAGCGCACTGTCAACACCACCGACGCGCGCTCGGCGAACCAGGAGTGGTCCACCCCACGGG
>NZ_JBEZGJ010000339.1:0-3198 GCF_040649965.1 Micromonospora sp. NPDC048843 | reverse complement strand
GGGCGGGTCGTCGACCGACCCCGCCTCATTTGCCGGGTCGGACGAGTCCCGCGATGAACCATCCGGCACAGTTGCCCGTGTGGAGAAGTGTGGCCGGTTATCGACCGGCAGCGGGCTAGAGAGAGGCGAGGCATGAGTGACGATCAGGCGCTGACCGGTCCGAGTGCGCAGACACGTCGTACCCTGCTCACCGGCGTTGGGGCGGTCGGCGCGGCCGTCGTGCTGGCTGCCTGTGGCAGCGACGACGGTGGCAACGGCAGCGGCAGTGACGCACCCACCAGTGGTGGCCCCGCCGTACCCAGCACCGGTGACGCCGGCGGCGGCGACCGGCAGAATGCCCAGTCGTTGGCCACCACCGCCGACATCCCGGTCGGAGGCGGCAAGGTCCTCGCCGCCGAAGGTGTGGTCATCACCCAGCCCGCAGCGGGCCAGTTCAAGGGCTTCAGCCCGATCTGTACGCACCAGAACTGCCCGGTGACGAACGTCGACGGCGGCACCATCAACTGCACCTGTCACGGCAGCAAGTTCTCGATCGAGGACGGCTCGGTGAAGGCCGGCCCGGCCACCAAGCCGCTGCCGCCCAAGGACATCAAGGTCACCGGCGACCAGATCTCGCTGGCCTGATCCGACGCGGTGCCGGGCGGGCTGGCCCGACCGCACGCTGACCGACCGGTCGGCGGCCCGGCGTCGCAGGGTCGACTCGCGTTTCGGCAAGTCGGGGTGTCAGCGGTGTGCCGACGCCCCGACTGCCGGGACGGCGAGTGGATCACGCCTGCGGTGGGCTGTCGGTGCTGCGGACTAGGCTTGTTGGTGTGGCTGACCCCTCGACCTACCGCCCCGCACCCGGCACCATCCCGGAGCTACCGGGGGTCTACCGCTTTCGCGACGGCACCGGCCGGGTGATCTACGTCGGCAAGGCGCGAAATCTACGCAGTCGGCTCAACTCCTACTTCGGCGACGTCTGGAACCTGCACGAGCGCACCCGGCAGATGGTCACCACCGCCGAGTCGGTGGACTGGATCACCGTGGGCACCGAGGTCGAGGCGCTCCAGCAGGAGTTCACCTGGATCAAGCAGTACGACCCGCGGTTCAACGTCCGCTACCGCGACGACAAGTCGTACCCCTATCTCGCTGTCACCCTCGACGAGGAGTACCCCCGGCTGCAGGTGATGCGCGGCGCCAAGCGCAAGGGCGTGCGCTACTTCGGTCCCTACTCGCATGCCTGGGCCATCCGGGAAACCCTCGACCTGCTGCTGCGGGTCTTCCCCGCGCGGACGTGCTCCGCCGGGGTGTTCAAACGGGCCGGCCAGGTCGGTCGTCCCTGCCTACTCGGCTACATCGGCAAGTGCTCGGCGCCGTGCGTCGGCACCGTCTCCGCCGACGAACACCGGGCCATCGTCGACGGGTTCTGCGACTTCATGGCCGGGCGCACCGACACCATGGTCCGCAAGATCGAACGTGAGATGACCGACGCGAGCGAGCAACTGGAGTTCGAGCGGGCCGCCCGGCTGCGCGACGACGTGGCCGCGCTGCGCCGGGCCATGGAGAAGCAGACAGTGGTGCTCGGCGACGGCACCGACGCCGACGTGGTCGCGTTCGCCGACGACCCGCTCGAGGCGGCCGTGCAGGTCTTCCACGTCCGCGACGGCCGGGTCCGTGGCCAGCGTGGTTGGGTGGTCGAGAAGACCGAGGACCTGACCACCGGGGACCTGGTGCACCACTTCTGCACCCAGGTGTACGGCGGCGAGCACGGCGAGGCCGACGTGCCTCGGGAACTGCTGGTCCCCGAGCTGCCCGCAGACGCCGACGCGCTGGCCGAGTGGCTCTCCAACCACCGCGGCAGTCGGGTGTCGCTGCGGGTGCCGCAGCGCGGCGACAAACGCTCACTGATGGAGACGGTGGAGCGCAACGCCAAGGACGCCCTGGCCCGGCACAAGCTCAAGCGCTCCGGTGACCTGACCACCAGGGGCAAGGCACTGGACGAGATCAGCGAGGCGCTCGGCATGAGCACCTCGCCGCTGCGCATCGAGTGTTTCGACATCTCCCAGATCCAGGGCACCGACGTGGTCGCCAGCATGGTGGTCTTCGAGGACGGGTTGCCCCGCAAGAGCGAGTACCGGCGGTTCATCGTCCGGGGCGCCACCGACGACCTCTCCGCGATGTCCGAGGTGCTCCGTCGCCGCTTCGCCCGCTACCTGGACGCCAGGGCCGAGACGGGCGAGGTGGGCGTGGAGTCGGCCGACGACTCGGCCGCCCCCCAGGACGCGGTCGAGCCCCAGGTCGGCGTCCTGATCGACCCGACCACCGGCCGGCCCCGGAAATTCGCGTACCCGCCGCAGTTGGTGGTCGTCGACGGCGGCGCCCCCCAGGTCGCGGCCGCCGCGCAGGCCCTCGCCGACCTGGGCATCGACGACGTGGCCCTGTGCGGGCTGGCCAAGCGGCTGGAGGAGGTGTGGCTCCCGGACGACGAGTTCCCAGTCATCCTCCCGCGCACCTCCGAGGGGCTCTACCTGCTGCAACGGGTGCGTGACGAGGCCCACCGGTTCGCCATCACCTTCCACCGGCAGCGCCGCTCCAAGCGGATGACCGAGTCGGCGCTGGATCACGTACCCGGCCTGGGCGAAGTGCGTCGCAAGGCGCTGCTGCGGCACTTCGGCTCGCTCAAGCGACTCTCGGCCGCGACGGTCGAAGAGATCATCGAGGTGCCGGGGGTGGGGCGGCGCACCGCCGAGGCGATCCTGGCCGCCCTGGACAATGACACGAAGGCCGGCGACGGCGCCGAGGCGAAGCCCAGCACCTGAGCGCGGCTCGCGCTCGTCCTCGTCGGGTGGTCGCGACCCCGCATGATCGTGCCCGATCCTTGTTGTAGTGGCCTCGTTGGCATGGGGAAGGCACTGTTTCCTGGATCGAGCGCGATCTTGGGCTGGGTTCGCCCGGCGTTTCTACCCCCTCCGGAAGTGGGCCTGCCCGCGTGGCGCTCCGCACCGGGGCGTGTCCAGATCTGCGCACTATCGGTGAAACTGCTGCCTCACGGCGTGCCGAGGCAGCAGTTTCACCGAAGTTGCGCGGATCTTGGGGGCGGGGCGGGGCGGGGTGGGCGGTTTGTCGGGTCTGACGTCGGGTGTCGGGTGGTCGGGGCCACCCCGGCGGCGGAATCGTGGGCCGGGCGGGGTCGTTATACCTGGCAGACCACCGCAA
>NZ_JBEZGJ010000338.1:0-3265 GCF_040649965.1 Micromonospora sp. NPDC048843 | reverse complement strand
CACCCACCGGCCGTCGCACAACTCGTCGGCGAGCGCCCGCAACGCCAGGTAGGTGGCCCGCTGGCCGTCCATCCACTCCGGGCGGTCAGGCTTGATCCCTGCGTGGGCACGGTCGGCCGCAGCCCTGACGTGGAGACCTGGGTGACCCCGCGCCGGGTTTGGGTCAGCACAGGGGTGACCGCCTCTTTGAAGGCTCTGGTCAAACTCGCGGCTGTTTCGGTGGGGTCTTTGGCTCGCATGATCGCGCCGAGCACCGCCACTCCGGCGGCTCCTGCCTTGACGCAGGCGGTTACCTGTTCTGGGGTTTCCACTCCGCCGAGGGCCAGCAGGGGTACCGGGCTGGTCTCGACAAGCTTTCGCAGGCCGTCCGGCCCCAGGGGTGGGCCGTAACCCGGTTTTGTCTTTGTGGGCCAGACCGGGGAGATGGTGGCGTAGTGCTCGGCGGTCAGGCGGTCCAGCTCGGGTTGGTGATGGCAGGAGCGGCCGACCAGACCGTGGGTTGGCGGTGGGTACGGGCCGGCTGCGGGCAGGTGCACAGCGTCGCCGCCGAGCGGGTCGGGGCCGGCCACGATGAGGATTCCGCCGACGTCGGCGAGGATCGCGCGCAGGCCGGCGGCGAGGGCGGCGCGTTCGGCGCGCGGCAGGTCCTTCTCCCGCAGCACCACCCAGCGCACTCCCCCGGCCACGGCGCCCGCCACTACCTGGTCGAGCCCACTCCGCGCGACGCGCCGATCGGTCAGCACGACAACCCCGGACGGCGGGGTCACAGCTCGGGTCTTCCCTCGTCGGGGGTGGAGGCGAGCGCGTGGAAACGGCGCTCGATCCGACCGGCGCCGGCCGCCAGGCGCCCGGCCTCGACCGCGTACCGCATCGCGGTGGCCATCGCCACCGGGTCGGCCGCCCGGGTGACAGCGCTCGCCAGCAGCACCCCGTCGCAGCCCAGCTCCATGGCCAGCGCCGCGTCGGACGCGGTGCCGATGCCGGCGTCGAGGATCACCGGCACGTCCACACCCTGCCTGATGAGTCGAATGTGGTGCGGGTTGCCGATGCCGAGGCCCGAGCCGATCGGGGAGCCGGCCGGCATCACCGCGGCGCAGCCCACGTCGGCGAGACGGCGGGCGAGCACCGGGTCGTCGCTGGTGTACGGCAGCACTGTGAAGCCGTCGGCGACCAACTCCTCGGCGGCGCGGAGCAACTCCACCCCGTCGGGCAGCAGCGTCCGCTCGTCGCCGATCACCTCCAGCTTGACCCAGTCGGTGTCGAACGCGTCCCGGGCCAATCGGGCCACCTTCACCGCCTCGGTGGCGGTGTGGCAGCCGGCGGTGTTCGGCAGCAGGCGTACGCCGCATCGGTCCAGCAGTTCCAGCAGCCCACCGGTGGAGCCCGGTGCCGTGCCCACCCGGCGCAGCGCCAGTGTGACCAGCTCGGTGCCGGACGCCCGGATCGCCTGCTCCAGGACGTGCAGGTTCGCGGCGCCACCGGTGCCGAGGATCAGCCGTGAGGTGAAGGTCTCGCCACCCAGTTCGAACGCCACGCCGCTCACCCGCCCTGCGCCGCGGTGAGAACCTCGACCCGGTCACCGTCGCGCAGCGCTCGGTCTGGCCAGCCGGTCCGGGGGACCACCTCGCCGTTGACAGCGACCGCCACCCCGCGTGGGTGCGCCACGACGTCGCGGACCAGGTCCGCCACTGACGCGCCGGCGGCGACGCTTCGCCCGGCCCCGTTCACGGTCAACTCCACAGGTCCCCCTCCATCGTCTGTTCAGTTCCGCCCGACGTGGCCAACGCGGCTCCGCCGAAGCGGTCGGCACGGAAGGGCGCGAGCAGCGGGTCGGGTACGCCGCCGAGCACCAGGTCGGCGATCAGGTCGGCGGTGATCGGGGTGAGCACGATGCCGTGCCGGTGGTGCCCGGTGGCGGCCAGGACGTCCGGTCGGTCCGGCAGCGGCCCGATGATCGGCGCGTTGTCCGGGGTGCCCGGACGCAGCCCGGCGACCGCCTCGACCAGGTCGTACTCGGCCAGCTCGGGCAGCAGGTCGACTCCGGCGCGCAGCAGCCGTTGCACGGCACCGGCGGTGACAGTGGTGTCCGAGCGCTCCTCGACAGTGGCGCCGAGCACTACCTCACCGTCGGCGCGGGGCACCAGGTAGACGTGCTCGCCGTCGGCGTACCCCCGGATCACGTGCCGGAAGCCCGGCGCGACGCCGTCGGGCGCGCGGAGCCGGAGGATCTGACCCTTGACCGGCCGCACGGGCAGGCCGGTGAGCGCGGCCGCCCCGCAGCCGGCGGCTACCACGGTGACCAAGGCGTCCACATCGGACAGCGACCGGACCGGCTGCGGCACGAGCACCGCGCCGGCCCGCTGCGCGGCCGTGCGCAGCGCCGGCACCAGCAGCCGGGGGTCGACCTGGTGGTCGGTGGGCGCGAGCGCGCCTCCGCGCACCCGTGGGGCGAGCGCCGGTTCGCTGTCGCGCAGCTCGCTGGGGCGCAGCGGCGTCACGGGCAGACCCAACCCCTGCTGGTACGCCCACAGCCGGCGCGCCTCGGCCAGGTCGTCGCCGGTGAGCCCGACCATCAGGGTGCCCTCGGTCCGGTAGCCGATCTCGACTCCGGTCGTCTCGGTCAACTCGGCGGCGAACGCCGGCCAGCGGGCGGCGGACGCCAGCAGCAACCCGGTCAGCTGCCGCTCGCCGAAGTACGCCTCGGCGACCGGGGAGAGCATGCCGGCGGCCACCGCCGACGCCCCCGAGCCGGGCGCCGGATCGTGCACCACCACGCGCAGCCCCCGCGCGGCGCAGCGCCAGGCGATCGCCAGCCCGATCGGCCCCGCCCCCACCACCGCCACGTCCGGCCGGACCCGGTCGCTCGACGGCGGTGACGGGGACCGGCCGGTCAGCACGTCAGGGCCTCGATCAGCTCGGCGGTTGCCAGTGCCGGGTCGGCGGCGGCGGAGACGGCACCGACCACCGCCACCCCGTACGCCCCGGCGGCCCGCAGCGCCGCCACCCGGGCGGCGGTCACTCCGCCGATCGCGATGACGGGCACGTCGACGGCGTCGACGACGGCGCGTACCCCGGCGGGCCCGATGGGATCCGGCAGGCCGGTCTTGGTGCTGGTGGTGTGACACGGCCCGACGCCCAGGTAACTCGCGCCCGAAGCGACGGCCTCGCGCGCCGGGCCCGGAGGACCCGCGAGCTCTTCGGCCACCCCGGCGTCGAGTTCGTCTGACCACCCACCACCAACCCCAAGGAGCACCCACGCAATGAG
>NZ_JBEZGJ010000337.1:0-3293 GCF_040649965.1 Micromonospora sp. NPDC048843 | reverse complement strand
CGAGCACCGCCGCCGTCGCCGCGAGGGGCAGCCACACGGTGGGTCCGGCGCTGGCGATCCGCTGTCGGAGGGCCGTCGCGAGCGGTGCCCTTGATCCAGAGGATGTTGCCGATGGCGTCCCGCTTGTAGTTGGCGTCCTCGAACGCGTGGTGGGACACACCACGACCGGGCAGCAGGTCCCACTGCATCTCGGCGGCCATCGTCAGGCGCTCCCGTCGGCGGGCCCGCCGGTAACGGTCGGTCTCCCGGTCCGCCGCGCGCATCGCCACCGCCAGAGCGCCGGCGATGTCCGTCGCCCGACCGGTGACCGTCGCGTTCGGTACGGTCGGCAGCTCGATCAGCAGCACACCCAGCCGCTCCCCCCACACCGTCAGCGGCAGGTACAGCCGGCAGGGACCTTCACCGTCGCGTACCGGTTGCTGGCTGCTGAAGCAGCGCTGTGCCATGGTGTGGCAGGCCAGGAAGCCGCCCGCCGGCAGGTCCGGGTCCAGCACCGGCCAGAGGCCGCTGATCCGGTAGTCGGCGACGAAGACGTCGGTGCGCAGCGCGCCCATCGCGGACCGGATCGCCCGGTCCGCCGCCTCCGCCAACTGGTCAGGCGGAGCCTCGCGCAACGCGCGCGACACCACGTCCGGCGCGTCTACCATTCGTCGTCCTCCCCAGAAGCTTGCTATAGGGCAAGCATCATACGGACGCCCTCGGACGGATGATCGGCGCGGTCAGTCCGCCGCGCGGGTCGCGAGCACACCGTGGAACGCGTCGGGCACCCGCGCCGGCGGGCCGTCCGGCCGCCACTCGGCGACCGGGACGATCCCGTCCGCCGTCGGCGCCCACCGACCCAGCAGGGGCGCGAACGCCGCCGGTGGACGCATCCGGAACTGCGGGCCCATCATCGCCAGCGCCTGCGGGTGGCCGGCCAACTCCTCGGTGTCGAAGTCCACGGCGAGCAGGCTGCCCGGCGCCGCGGCGGCGTACAGCTCGTCGAGGGTGCGGGTCAGTGTGGCGTCGTCGAGGAACGCGGCCAACCCCAGGAAGACCACCCCGACCGGCCGCCGACCCCAGCCCGGCACGAAACGGTGCAGCTGCGCCGGGTCGATGGTGCCGATGTCGGTCGCGTCGCCGAAGCCGTAGCCGGCCCGGTCGCTGCCGGCGAGGATACTCTGTCCCAGTCGGATGGTGACCGGGTCGACATCGGTGTAGAGCACTGTCGCGTCGGTGGCGACCTCGTGCACGTTGCCCATCGTGGGCACCCCGGCGCCGAACACCAGGAACCCGTCCACGCCCTGGGCGGCCATGGCTCGCACCGCCCGGCCCAGGAACGCCCGCAGCTCCCGGAACACCGGCGCGCACGGCCCGTACGCCTGCTCGAACGCGCTCGCGGCGGCCACGTCCACGGGGAAGTGATGCTGCCCGCCGAGCCAAAAGTCGATCATGCGAGCGGTGCTCGGCTGGTCTGGTTCACCCATCGGCGGCGCTCCCTCCCCGGTCGTCGTCAGCGTACCGACCGGGACGCGCTCAGCGGTATCGCGGCGCGAGGGCGTCCGGGCCCGCGATACTGGCCGCGAGCGGAGGTGGGCGGTGAACTCGGCGAACAACGCGGCGGTGGTGGTCGGCGTCGACGGCTCGGAGTCGGCGCTGCGCGCCGTGCGTCTCGCCGCCGCCGAGGCGGCACGCCGGCACCGACCGCTGCGGGTCGTGCACGGTTTCATCTGGCCGCTACTACACGTACCGGTCTCCCCCGCCCCGGAGGCGCCGCCCGGCGGAGGGCTGCGCCACCGGGCCGAGGAACTCGTCGAGGCCGCGGTGCGCGAGGCCGAGGCGACAGTGCCCGGGTTGTCGATCTCCGGCGAGATCATCGACGGAGAGGCCGCCGCGGTGCTGGTGGGCGAGTCCCCCACCGCCGCGCTCATCGTGCTCGGCGATCGCGGGCTGGGTGGGTTCTCCGCGCTGCTTGTCGGCTCGGTCGCGGTGCAGGTCGCCGCGTACGCCGACTGCCCGGTGCTGGTCGCGCGCGGCACGCAACGACCCGACGAGCCGGTCCTGGTCGCGGTGGACGGCTCGGACGCCTCCCGGCGGGCGGCGGACTTCGCTGCCGAGACCGCCGTGTCGCTCGGCGTTCCACTGGTGGCGGTGCACGCCTACCGACACCCCGGCAGCAGCGGCCCGGGCGACATGCAACCCCTGGTGTACGACGAGGCGAAGCTGCGCGGCGAGCAGGAGCAGATGCTCGCCGGGTGGCTGACCGGGCTCACCGAGGACCACAGGGGTCTGCGGTTGACCTGCCAGGTGGTGCATGGCCGACCTGGCACCGTGCTCGCCGAGGCGTCCCGCTCCGCCCAACTGGCGGTCGTCGGTGGGCGCGGACGCGGCGAGGTGACCGGGTTGCTGCTGGGATCGGTGAGCCAGTCGATGCTGCACCACGCGCAGTGCCCGGTGGTCGTGGTCCGCGCTCCCCAGTAGCGCGCCGGTGGTTGGTCCGCCACCAGACGGGTAGACGGCCGCGGTACGCCCAGCGGACGGTGGGCAGCACCAGGTGCCCAGACCGACGAAGGAGGCACAGATGCCAGGACCACGGCCGGGCAGTAACGCGTACGACAAGCAGCGCGCGCGGTTGCGCAACGCGATCGACGACTCCGGGCGCCGAGTACCCGACGGCAAGGCCAACCAGGTCGCGAACCGGATCCTCCAGGAGGATCGCGGTCAACGGGGCGTGGTGCGCGGTGAGCGGACGTACGGCCCGAAGAGCGAGCGCGAACCGGGCGACCCGAAGTGAGGACTGTCGACGTGGCCGACGGCGCGATCGCTGGCGCCGTCGGCAGCACCGCGCTGAACGTGGTCAGCTACCTCGACATGGCGCTGAGGGGACGGCCGGAGAGCGACGTCCCGCAGGAGACCGTCGACCGGTTGGCTGGGATCGCGCACGTCAGCCTGGGGTCCGACGGCCGGGCGGCGAACCGCCGCTCGGGCCTCGGGCCGCTGATCGGTTACGGGCTGGGCGTCGCCGCGGGCGTCGGGTTCGCGCTCTACGCCGGTGGTCGACGTCAGCCGTTGCCGGTGGCCACCGGTCTGCTCGGCGCGGGCGTGATGACCATGACCGACGGGTCGATCACAGTGCTCGGGATCAGTGACCCGCGTACGTGGCGGCGCTCCGACTGGATCTCCGACATCATCCCGCACCTCGCGTACGGACTGGCGGCCGCCGCCACCTGGAACAGGTTGCGGCCCGGCCGAGGTCAAGGGCTGACCGCAGCCGGTCAGAGCACCTTGCCCGGGTTGAGCAGGCCGGCCGGGTC
>NZ_JBEZGJ010000336.1:0-3293 GCF_040649965.1 Micromonospora sp. NPDC048843 | reverse complement strand
GGATTATATGGTGCCGTCGGTTTTTGTGGTGGTTGATGAGTTGCCGGTGACGGTGAATGGGAAGGTTGATCGGGAGGCGTTGCCGGTTCCGGAGTACGCCGTCACGGGTGGACCGGTTCCCACCACCGCCGAGGAGACTCTGCTGCACCGGCTCTTCGCCGAGTTGCTCGGCGTACCGGCCGGGATCGACGACAGTTTCTTCGACCTCGGTGGGGACAGCATCAGCTCGATCCAGTTGGTCAGCCGGGCCCGTCAGGCGGGATTCGTGATCACGGCGCGTGACGTCTTCACCCACCCCACCGTCGCCTCTCTGGCGAGGATGGCTCGGCGCACCGAGGAGGCATCGGCTTCGGCGGCGGACGGACACGGCGACGCGCCGCTCACCCCGGTGATGCGGATGTTCGCCGAACAGGGCCTGCTCACCGACAACTTCTGCCAGTCGGTGCTGCTGGAGGCGCCGGCGGACCTGCTCTACGAACATCTCGCCGCGGCCGTCGCCGCAGTCGTGGAACGGCATGACATGTTGCGGGCCCGCCTGGTAGTCGGCGAGGTGCCCGCCGAGGCGTCGCTGCACCTGTCCAGAGCCGACACGATCGACCCGTCCAGGTACGTCACCCGGATCGACTGTTCCGCAACCGACGATGGCCAACTGGCCGCCACTGTGACGGCGGAGACGTCCGCCGCCCGCGGTCGCCTCGCCCCGAGAGACGGCGACCAATTGCAGGTCGTCTGGTTCGACCGGGGAGCCCGGCCGGGCCGCGTGCTGGTGCTCGCGCACCACCTGGCCGTGGACGCCCTGTCGTGGCGGATCCTCGTCGACGATCTGGTGGCGGCGTGGCGGGCCGCCCGGGCCGGCGATCCGCCCCGACTGTCTGCAGTACGCGGATCGTTCCGGCACTGGGCACACTGCCTCCAGTCGGCCGCCGTGCGGGGCAGCCGTGAGGTGGAGATGCCGTTCTGGGAGTCGGTCCTGAAGCCGCGGGCGAACTCTGCGGAGGACTTTGCCGCGACGGTCCCGGACGGGACCGACCGGAGCACGATGCGGTCGCTGCGTCGCACGTTGCCCGGGCACATCACGGAGGCGGTGCTGACCCGGGTACCCGCGATGTTCCACGCGGGTGTCAACGACGTGATGTTGACCGCGTTCGCGCTCGCGGTGAACGAGTGGCGACGGCGCAGGGGGCGCTCCGGGCAGGGCGGCGATGTTCTCGTCGACCTGGAGAGTCACGGCCGGCACGACATCTTTCCCGACGTCGACCTGTCGCAGGTGGTGGGATGGTTCACCAGCGTCGCGCCGATCCGTTTGGACGTCTCTCCGATTGCCTGGTCGAAGGTGACCAGCGGCGCCCCGGAGTTGGCGGACCGGTGTAAGCAGATCAAGGAGCAGCTCAGAGCCGTGCCGGACCACGGCATCGGGTTCGGCCTGTTGCGCTACCTCAATCCGTGCACCGGAGCCCGCCTGGCCCAGCTCGACGCACCACGAATGGCCTTCAACTACCTGGGCCGGATGACAGCCGGCGGGGCCGGCGACTGGTCGCTCGCGGAGACCCCAGACAGGCGGGACGCCGTCAGCCAACCGGACGAGGACGGCGGGGTGACGATTCCCGAGCGGTACTGCCTCGCGCTCAGCGCGGTGGCGTTGGACGGGCCGACGGGGCCCGAGCTGAGGACGACGTGGTATTGGCGTCCGACGGCACTCGACGAGGCCGACGTCCGGCAGCTCGCCGATTGCTGGTCTGCGGCGCTGACCGGGCTGGCCTCCGCTGACGGCGGTGGACGGACACCATCCGACCTTTCCCTTGTCTCGCTCAGCCAGAAGAACATCGACGCGATCGAAGCGCGTTGGCGAGGCCTGGACCGCTGAACTCCGGCTGCGCCCGTACCGAGTGGAGGAGAGACATGGCATCGTCGGCCATCGAGGACATCTGGCCGCTGACCCCGTTGCAGGAGGGTCTGCTCTTCCACGCCCTCTACGATGAGTCAGCGGTCGACGTCTACAACTGCCAGTTGGTGATAGGCGTACGAGGACCACTCGACGCGGCAACCCTTCGCGCTGCGATGGAAGGGCTGTTGCGGCGGCATGCGATCCTGCGCGTGGCCTTCTGGCACGAGGACCTCGATCGGCCGGTGCAGGTGGTCAGCAAGCGAGCTTCCCTGCCGTGGCGGGAAATCGACCTGGCCGGACTTGTCGAGGCAGAGCGTGCGACGGCGCTGCGCGACGCCCTCGCCGAGGACCGCCTTCGTCGCTTCGACGTCACCACACCGCCGCTGGTCCGCTGCACGCTGATTCGTACCGGAGCGGAGGAACACCGAATTGTGATCACGGTCCATCACCTGTTGATGGACGGGTGGTCACTGCCGATCATGGTAGCCGAACTGTTCGCGCTCTATCGGCACGCCGGTGACGAGCGAGCATTGGAGCCGGTCACCTCGTTCCGGAGGTTCCTCTCCTGGTTGGAGGAGCAGGACGCCGCGGCGGGCGAGTCCGCGTGGCGCCGCGCGCTGTCCGGGCTGGTGGATCCAGCCCTCGTCGCGCCGGGTCGAACCCACGTTCCGGGCACCCTGCCGGCACAGGAGACGTTCGTGGTCGATGAGTCGACGGTGCCGGCATTGATCGAGCAGGCCAGGCGTATCGGCGTGACCCTCAACACCGTTGTCCAAGGCGCGTGGGGCGTGCTGCTCGGCATTCTGACCGATCGGAAGGACGTGGTGTTCGGCACCACCGTGTCCGTACGGCCGCCCGAGATTCCCCACATCGAGCGCCTGATAGGGATGCTGGTGAACACCGTCCCGGTCCGGGTTCGTTGGACATCTGACGATTCCTGGTCGACGATGCTGACCAGGCTGCAGGACGAGCGCGCCGAGCTAATCCCGCACCAGCATCTCGGGCTCGCCACGATCCAGCGGCTGGCCGGATCGGCCGAGCTGTTCGACACCGCGATCGTCTTCGAGAACGCGCCCGGAGGCGACGAGCGCTCACTGGATATGCCGGACAAGCTCTCCGTGTTCGACATCAGCGGCCAGGACGCGACCCACTATCCGCTCGGTCTCGCCGTCGTACCGGGATCCACGGTCCGCTTGCGGCTGGACTATCGACCCGATGTGATCGACGAAGAGCAGGCCCGGGGCATCGGTGCGTGCCTGGTGCGGCTGCTGGAGCACGCGGCTACCGACCTCCACGCTCCGATCGGCCGGGCAGAGCTGGTCTCCGTTGCGGAGCGTGGGCGGTTGTTGGTGGAGTTTGGGGATGGTGGTGTGGTTGGTGGTGGGGGTTCGGTGGTGGGTTTGTTTGG
>NZ_JBEZGJ010000335.1:0-3310 GCF_040649965.1 Micromonospora sp. NPDC048843 | reverse complement strand
GCTGGATGGAGAGCACCTTGGTGCCGCTGACGAAGTTGCCCAGCAGCCCTTCCCAGATCAGCGCGTAGACCAGCCCGGGGTACGCACCGCCGCGGGTGGCCCCGGCACCACCAAGCGGTACGGAGTCAGCGGGCCAACCACCAGCGATGACGGTCGGTGCGGCCCGGGTTGGTGCCGCCGATCGGGTGAACCGCCCACTGGCGGTCTCCGCCGTACTGGCCGTGGCGAGCATCGTTGGCGCCCAGATCGGCGCAGTCCTGGGGCTGCGCCGCCGCCCAGCCACCGCCGGGGCGGCCCCCCGACTGGCAGCGTCCTCCCGCACTTCACGGCGCGGCGTGGGCCGAAGTAGCGGTGGCGCGGGCCGAAACGGTGGCGCGGGCCGAAACGGTGACGCGGGCCGAAACGGTGACGCGGGCCCAGGCGGTGGCGCGGGCCGGAGCAGCGGCGGCGCGGGCCGGCGCGGCAGTGGTGGGGCGGCCGGAAGCGGTGCCGCCTGGGCTGCCAGCCGGGCGGCTGCGGCCATCGAAGCCCCGGCGACACCGCATGGCGGCGCGGCACCGAGCGGGAACGACTTTGGACCTCGCGGCGGCGGGATGTCGCCTAGCGGCAGTGGGGTCGCATCTACCGGCGGTGGGGCGACGCCCGCCGGAAGCGACGTGGCTCCCGCCGGCAGTGGAATGGCTTTCCCCGGCAGCACGGCGTTCCCGGGCAGCGGTATGGCTCTCTCCGGCGGCACGGCACCTCACGGCGGCGGAATGGCGGCCGCCGGCCCTGCCGGCTGGGGTGGTGACGAGGGCTGGGCCGGTGCTGGCGGCGAGGGCGGACTGTTCGACGGCGGGCACGGCCTGGACTCGGTACCGGACGGTCCGCCGGTCGGCCGACACCGACGCACCTGAGCGGCCCGCACGCCACGCCGCGCCTGCGACGCGGCTGGCCACCCCACGCTGGACCTGGTTCCTCCACGTCGCGCCGATCGCGCCCGAGGCGGTCTGGTCACGCCGCCCTGGCGGGGCGGCCGGGGCGACGTCTCGGAGAGCGATATGTCTGTGAGTCATCATGATGACTCACAGACATCAGCGTCGAAGGAGTTACTGCCTTGGGGCGTGGAGCATCTGCGTGAGGTGAGGCATCCCGAAGCCGGAGGCGCCCGGACCAGGCCAAGGCGCGGGCGGGCCAGCGCGAACAGGTCAGGGCAGGCGGGTCTGGAGCACGCCGTTCTCGATCCGGGTCGGCAGGACCTGCTGGTCGTTGCCGGACGGCCCCTGCATGACCTCACCGCCGTTGAGTCGGAAGGCGCTGCCGTGCCACGGGCAGACCACGCAGGCGTGGCCGTCGATCTCCTGCACCTCACCCTCGCCGAGCGGCCCGCTCTGGTGCGGGCAGCGCTCCAACATCACTGTCACCTCGTCACCGTGCCGATAGAGGATCACCGAGATGTCGTCGTCCACCTCTCGGGTGATCAGGGTGCGTTGCGGCAGCGTCGCCATGTCGACCAGCGAGTGCCAGCCATCGGTCATCCGATGCAGCTCGGAGACGCTCTGGTTGACCTGTGCCCCCTGCTTGTACGCCAGGTGACCCCCGATGTACGCGCCAAGGCTCACGGTGGAAAGCCCGAGGAAGCCGAGGGCGCGACCCATTCCGTGGCGGCCGGACAGCCGGGCGGCCAGCGAGCCGGCGTAGAGCGTTATGCCGACGGTGTTGGCAGCGGCGTGCACCAGGCCGACCCGGCGCTGGTCCCGGGCGAGTGCCGCCCAGTCGTTCAGACCGGCGACCGCGGCGGGCAGCGCGCTGACGGTGCCCAGACCGACCAGCACGGTGGCGGGCCGGCGCTGCCCGGGCATGAGGTCCAGCACCGCGGCGCTGATCCACGCGCCGACCGGCACCTGCACCATCGCCGGGTGCAGCGGGTGCCCGAGGGTCACCCCGTGCAGCAGGTCGCGCAGCCGGCGTGGGCGCAGCGTCCCCAGTACGACCTTCTGCAACCGGTCACCCGCGCGGTCCAGCCGGGAGTCCTGCTCAACTTTCGTCAAAAGTGCTCGCACGAGTACCGACTTCCCGGCGATCGTCGTCGCAAACCGGTCGGCGGCGACAAACCTGCCGCACCGCCCACACCGCCGGTCTTGCAGTTTCTGCTCACATAATCCGGGGCACGAGCCGCAAATTGGCAACAGCAAGTGCAAGATCGACGGGGATTGTGGGGGTGGGGCCGGGCCGGCATGCTGGCGGGATGGGTGTGCGGGTGGAGCGGGTCGGGGCGGTCACCACCGTTGTGCTGGACCGGGCTGACGCCCGGAACGCCGTGGACGGTCCTACGGCTCGGGCGCTGGCCGACGCGTTTCGGGCCTTCGAGGCTGATCCGGACGCCTTGGTGGCAGTGCTCTGGGGCGCCGGTGGGACGTTCTGCGCCGGCGCCGACCTCAAGGCGATCGGCACACCGAGCGGCAACCGGGTCGAGCCGGAGGGGGACGGCCCGATGGGTCCGACCCGGATGACGCTCAGCAAACCGGTGATCGCGGCGATCTCCGGATACGCGGTGGCGGGTGGACTCGAACTGGCGCTCTGGTGTGACCTACGGGTCGCCGAGTCGGACGCGACACTCGGGATGTTCTGCCGCCGCTGGGGAGTGCCGCTGATCGACGGTGGCACCGTCCGGCTGCCCCGGTTGATCGGCGAGAGTCGGGCCATGGACCTGATCCTCACCGGCCGCCCGGTGCCGGCCGACGAGGCGTACACGATGGGGTTGGTCAATCGGTTGGTGCCACCCGGCCAGGCGCGGGCCGCGGCCGAGGAGTTGGCGGCAGCGATCGCCCGGCATCCGCAGACCTGCCTGCGCAACGACCGGGCGGCGCTGCTGGCCGGCGCGGGGCGGCCCGAGCCGGAGGCGCTGGCGACCGAGTTGGCGTACGGGATGGACTCGCTGGCCACGGACGCGGCGGCCGGCGCGGCCCGGTTCGCCGCGGGCGAGGGCCGACACGGCACGACACCGCCGGGAGGGGTACACCCCCCGGCGGCGTCGGCTACCGGTTAGCTCAGTTGCGGTTGATGGTGAAGGTCGTCGTGGGGTTCTGGATGTCCACGGCGTTGTTGCTCAACCGGAGGTTGTTGAAGGTGACCGACCCGACGGCCGGCCCCTGCCCGGCCTCCGGCATCGGGTTCGCCCAGATGGCGAAGCCGGACTTCGCGTCGTAGGCGTCCCCGCTCTTCCGGGCACCGCTGATCGAGACGTTCGTGAAGACCGTGTCGGTGATCGGGTTCTGCGGCTGCCCGCCGACGTAGTTGGTCTGGAACATGATGCCGCTGTAGGTCGGAT
>NZ_JBEZGJ010000334.1:0-3336 GCF_040649965.1 Micromonospora sp. NPDC048843 | reverse complement strand
GCGGAATGCTTGCGCACCCGGCAACGACGTGGGCATACTCGACGGCGTGATCGCTGCGCGCTTCTACTTTTACTATGGCACCGGCGGTGGCATAGTCGGAGGGGTCAGGCGGGGTTGACCCGTGGCCCGTCCCTGGGAGAGGCGCCGTCGTGTCGGTAGCACCGTCCCCAGCCGGTGGGTCAGCGGACCCGCTGGCCGCGTTGGAGGCGTCGGCGTGGGCGCTGGCGGCCGCGGTCGGCACCATGAGTGACGCCCTGTCGGCCCCGCTCGCCGAGGTCCTCGCGGCGTCGCCGCATCGCAGCGCGGTGCTGGAGGCCGCCGGTCTGCTGTGCTGGGACGGCGGTGCGCCGGTCGCGCACCCGTCGCTGGTGCCTGCCGACGGGCCGACCGGGCGCAGCGCGGTGCAGGCGCGGTTGAGTTCGCTGCGGCAGGCGGTCGCCGCGGCGGCGCAGGAGCCTTCCGGCGGGGGTGGGGCCGGCTGGGCGCAGGTGGACGACGAGGTGTTGCTGCATCAGGGCCGGGCGTCGGCGGCGACCGGCCGGGCGTTGGCGACCCGGGTGGTGCCCGAGTTGGCGGGGCTGGCGGAGCGTTTGGACTCGGCGGACGCCCGGGTGTTGGACGTGGGCACCGGTGTGGCGGCGTTGGCTGTCGCCCTGGCCCGCGCGTTGCCCCGGGTGTCGGTGGTGGGTATCGACGTGCTGCAACGGGCGTTGGACCTGGCCCGCGGGGAGTTGGCCGAGGCGCGCGATGTCGCGGATCGGATCAGTGTGCGCCGGCAGGACGTCGCGGAGGTGGCCGAGCCGGGAGGGTACGACCTGGTCTGGGTGCCGGCGCCGTTTCTTCCCCAGCAGACGTTGGCGCTCGCGTTGCCCCGGCTGGTGCAGGCGCTGCGACCCGGTGGGTGGTTGGTGGCCGGCACCAATCCGCCGGCGGGGGACCCGTTGCGGGCGGCCGTCGACCGGTGGAACGCCGTGCGCAACGGCGGCAACGCGTTCGACGCCGACCGGATGGCGGAGGTGCTGGCGGGGGCCGGGCTGGGTGAGGTTCGGCGTTTTCCGACAGTCCCCGGTGGGCCGGTGTTGGTCGCCGCGCACCGCCAGGGCGGCTGAGGGCGACCGTCGGCGGGGCGGGTGGTCAGCTGAGCCGTTGTTCGAGGTGGAAGGTGACCTCGGTGCCGGCGGCGCTCTTACCGATGGTCTTGCACAGGGCGGCGCGGATGGGCAGCCAGTGGGGGCCGGCGCCGGAGGGCATGAGGGTGGCGTTGAACGGGTGCCCGTCGATGGTGCCGGTGACCTTGACGGCGCGTCGGGTGCCGAGCAGGTCCGCGGAGTCGGGCACTGTCACGTAGGTGGCGAACGCGCCGTCTTTCTCGATGGGCGCGGTGAAGCGGTAGTCCAGTGGTTGCGGGTCCATGGGTTCTCTCCTCGGCGCGGCGGGTCGGTCAGCTGGCGGCGGCGCGGATGGCCTCGGCGATCGGGGTGGGCCCGTCGACGAGCTCGAGTGTCGCGCCGGTGGTGCGTGGTTCGTCGAGCAGCGCGGTGAGGACGTGGGCGACGTCGGTGCGGCTGATCGCGCCACCGCCGGCGTGGGGGGTGAGGGTGACCCGCCCGGTGGGTGGGTCGTCGGTGAGCCGGCCGGGTCGCAGCACCGTCCAGGCCAGGTCGCGGCCGCGCAGGTCGTCCTCGGCGGCGCGTTTGGCGCGCAGGTATGCCGCCCACACGTCGTCGGTGCCGGGGGCGGGTGGGGTGTCCACGCCCATGGAGGAGACGAGCAGGTAGCGGTGGACGCCGGCGCGGGTGGCGGCGTCGGCGAGCAGCGCGGCGGCGGCCCGGTCGACGGTGTCCTTGCGGGCGGCGCCGCTGCCGGGGCCGGCGCCGGCGGCGAAGACCACAGCGTCGGCGCCGTGCAGGTGCTCGGCCACCTGGTCGAGCGGGGTGTGTTCCAGGTCGCAGACGACGGGGGTGGCGCCGGCGGCGCGCAGCGTCGCGGTCTGCTCGGGGTTGCGGATGAGGCCGACGGCGGTGTCGCCGCGCCCGACGAGGTGACGTTGCAACAGTAGGGCGATCTTGCCGTGGCCTCCGGCGATGACGACGCGCATGCGCCCAACCTACCGGCGCCGCGGGTGCGGGCGGCGTCACCGGCTTGACCTTGACCTTTGGGTAACCCTCAGCCTGGTGGGTGCCGGTCGCCGTGACCGGTGCGAGGAGGATGTCGACGTGGGGCTGATGACCATCGGGGCGTTCGCCCGGGCGGCGAGGCTGACGCCGAAGGCGTTGCGCCTGTACGACCAGGTGGGGCTGTTGGTGCCGGCCGCTGTCGATCCGGAGTCCGGTTACCGGCTCTACGACCCGGCTCAGCTGCCGGTGGCTCGGCTGGTCGCCCAGTTGCGTCGGCTCGGTATGCCGCTGGCGACGATCCGGGCCGTGTGTGCTCTGGAGCCGGCGGCGGCGGCTGAGGCGGTCACCGCGTACTGGCGGCAGGTCAGCGCCGACACCGCGGCCCGCGCCCGGCTCGCCACCCTCCTCGTGGACCACCTCTCCGAAGGGGGCGCCACCATGTCCGACCCGAATCCCACAGTTGCCGTCCGCTGCGCCGCCGGTTGTGACACCGGCCTGGTGCGCGACAGCAACGAGGACACCGCGTACGCCGGCGAGCGGTTGCTCGCCGTGGCCGACGGTATGCGGGGGCCCGGCGGCGCGGCCGCCAGCGCCGCCGCCGTCGACGCCCTGAAGCCGTTGGCGTTCACCGATGTGCCGGCCGCCGACCTGCTGACGATGCTGGCCGGCGCGGTGAGTGACGCCGACCGCGCCGTGCACGGGTTGGCCACCGACACCGACCAGCCGGTCACCACGCTGACCGCGCTGCTGCTCAGCGGTTCCCGCCTGGCGCTGGTGCACGTCGGCGACACCCGGGCCTACCTGCTGCGCGGCGGTCAGCTGTCGCTGCTCACGCAGGATCACACCTGGGTGCAGGCCCAGGTTGATCAGGGCCGGCTCGACCGGGACCAGGCCGCGGCGCATCCGCAGCGCGCGGTGTTGGTGCGTGCCCTCGGTGGCGGCCGGCAGGTCGAGGCGGATCTGGCGCTGCGGAGCGCGTTGCCGGGTGACCGGTACCTGTTGTGCTCCGACGGGTTGTCCGCTGTCGTCGAGCGGGCCGATCTGGGGTCGGCGTTGGCCGCGACGGACGATCCCGAGGACACGGTGCGGGCGCTGATCGATCTGGCGCGGGCCGAGGGGGCACCGGACAACATCGCCTGCGTCGTCGCCGACGTCGTCGCGGTGTAGCCGCCGACGTCGCCCGCGCCGGGTGGGGTCGCCCACCCGGCGCCGCGCTCCC
>NZ_JBEZGJ010000333.1:0-3401 GCF_040649965.1 Micromonospora sp. NPDC048843 | reverse complement strand
GCTGTGCCAGTCGGCGGGCTTGGTGGGGTAGGCCAGGTCGAGGTACTTGCGCCAGTTCGCCAGGCTTCCGCGCAGGAGGACCTGCGCCAGTTGGGCCGACGCCCAGCGTCGACCGGGCCGCCGCCATTGGGCTCGGTCAGCCGGATGTGGCAGACTCGCGGCTCGGCACGTCTCGATCTCACCGCCGACGGAGGTGATCATGCGCCCGACGCACCGCAGGCTGGCGGCGACCGCCGCCGGGCTGATGCTGCTGCCAGTTGCCCTGGTCGGCTGCGGGATCGGCGACAAGGACGAGGAGAAGTCCGCCGCCAAGCCGGCCCGAGCCCCCGCCGAGGAGGCCGCCACCCGCTCCCGTGAGCGCGTGCAGGCGTACCTCGACGCGATGGCGGCCAAGGACGTCGCCGCCGGCCGCAGCCAGCTCTGCGCTCTGCTGCACGACGGCTTCGACCTGGGCGCCACCGGCCCCAACGGCGACTTCGCCGACCACTTCCAGGTGCCGGAGGCGGCCATCACGGACATCCGGTCCGGTCCGCTCGGGCAGGAGGTCCGCGTCTCGGTCTCGGTCGCGGTCGGCAAGCGCACCGTCGTCCGGCCACTGGTCTTCACCGTCACCCGGGACGGAAGCGACTGGTGCATCGCCGCCGAAGCGCCGGGTGGACCGGCCGCCCCGACGCCGAGCGGCGTCGCCCCTACCCCCGCGTCCTGACCAGCGCCCGGCGGATTGATCTCCCATCTGCCGGAACCGTCCCCCTCGCCGCCCGGCCACCCCGACCGTCGCCGTACGCTTTCTGTCATGCGCCATGAGTGGCATCAGCTGAGCCATCCCGCGGTGGGCAGCCCGGGCCTGCAGACCAGCCGACCGACCATCGACTCCGCCGAGGACGCCGCGCTCGGTCTGGACCGATGGCGGGAGCTGCCCCGCGAGCAGATCCCGCCGTGGTCCGACCCGGCTGCCGTGGCCGCGGTCTGCAAGGTCCTCGACACAGTGCCGTCGGTCGTCGCGCCCTACGAGGTGGACCAGCTCCGGCAGAAGCTCGCCCTGGTCTGCGAGGGCAAGGCGTTCCTGCTGCAGGGTGGTGACTGCGCCGAGACGTTCGTGGACAACACCGAGAGCCACCTGTTGGCCAACGCCCGCACCCTGCTCCAGATGGCGATCGTGCTCACCTACGGCGCGTCGCTGCCGGTGGTCAAGGTCGCCCGGGTCGCCGGGCAGTACACGAAGCCCCGCTCGCTGCCGACCGACGCCCGCGGCCTGCCCGCGTACCGCGGCGACATGATCAACTCACTGGAGGCCGACCCGGCCGCCCGGGTCGCCGACCCGCAGCGCATGATCCGCGCGTACGCGAACTCGGCGGCGGCGATGAACATGCTCCGGGCGTACCTCGCCGGCGGGCTCGCCGACCTGCACGCCGTGCACGACTGGAACAAGGGCTTCGTGAAGAACTCCCCGGCGGGGGAGCGTTACGAGGCGATCGCCCGGGAGATCGACCGGGCGCTGGCCTTCATCCGGGCCTGCGGCATGACCGACGACGAGGCGCTGCGCACCGTCACGCTCTACTGCTCCCACGAGGCCCTGGCCCTGGAGTACGACCGGGCGCTCACACGGGTCTCCGACCGTCGGGCGTACGGGCTCTCCGGGCACTTCCTGTGGATCGGCGAGCGCACCCGGCAGATCAGCGGGGCGCACATCGACTTCATCTCCCGAATCGCCAACCCGATCGGGGTCAAGCTCGGCCCGACGACCTCCCCGGACGAGGCGATCGAGTTGTGCGAGAAGCTCAACCCGGACAACATCCCCGGCCGGCTCACCCTGATCAGCCGAATGGGCAACCACCGGGTACGCGACGCGCTGCCGCCGATCGTCGCCAAGGTCACCGCCGCCGGGGCCAAGGTGGTCTGGCAGTGCGACCCGATGCACGGCAACACGCACGAGTCGTCAAACGGCTACAAGACCCGGCACTTCGACCGCATCGTCGACGAGGTGCTCGGCTACTTCGAGGTGCACCGGGGGCTGGACACCCACCCCGGCGGGCTGCACGTCGAGTTGACCGGCGAGGACGTCACCGAGTGCCTCGGCGGCGCCCAGGGGATCGAGGATCTCGACCTGCCCGACCGGTACGAGACCGCCTGCGACCCGCGTCTGAACACCCAGCAGTCGTTGGAGTTGGCCTTCCTCGTAGCGGAGATGCTGCGGGGCTGAGCTTGCCAGCCCGCAGCCGGCAAGTCAGAGGATGACCATGGCTGACGCGGGGAGTGAGCTTGCGAGCCCGCAGTCGGCAGTTGAAAGGATGACAGTGCCTGATCTGTTCGTGGACCTGCGGTCCGACACGGTGACCCGACCCACCGCCGGGATGCGGGAGGCGATTGCCACCGCCGAGGTCGGTGACGACGTCTACGGCGAGGACCCGAGCGTCAACGCGCTGGAGGCCGAGGTCGCCGCGTTGTTCGGGCACGAGGCGGCGCTGTTCGCCCCGAGTGGGTCGATGGCGAACCAGATCGCCCTGCAACTGCTGGTGTCGCCCGGCGACGAGTTGCTCTGCGACGCCGACGCGCACGTGGTCACGTACGAGATCGGCGCCGCGGCCGCGTACGGCGGGATCTCCTCGCGGACCTGGCCCGCCGTGGGCGCGGACATCGACCCGGAGATGGTGGCCGGGATGATCCGGCCGGACGGTTACTTCGCCGTCCCCACCCGCGCGGTCGCCGTCGAGCAGACCCACAATCGCGGCGGCGGCGGGGTGATTCCGCTGGCGACCCTGCGGGATCTGCGCGGGGTCGCTGACGAGGCGGGGGTCGCACTGCACTGTGACGGCGCCCGGATCTGGCACGCGCACGTCGCCGACCAGGTGCCGCTGATCGAGTACGGCCGGCTCTTCGACACGCTGTCGGTATGCCTCTCCAAGGGCCTCGGCGCGCCGGTCGGTTCGCTGGTGATCGGCAGCGCGGAGAAGATCGAACGTGCCCGGCTGATCCGCAAGCGGATGGGCGGGGGCATGCGCCAGGCCGGCATTCTCGCCGCCGCCGGCCGGTACGCGCTCGCGCACCACATCGACAGGTTGGCCGACGACCACGCGAAGGCGGCCCGGCTCGCCGAGGCGGTCGCGCCGTTCGGTGTGTTGGCCACCACGGTCCGCACCAACCTTGTCGCGCTGGACCTCACCAAGCACACACTGGACGCGCGGGCGCTGGCCGCCGCGGCGCGGGCCGAGGGCGTACTGATCTCGGTGCTCGGCCCCCGTACCGCCCGCCTGGTCACCCACCTGGGCCTCAGCGACGCGGACGTCGACCGCGCGGTGGCAGCCCTACCCCGCATCCTCGCCGCAGCCTAAAACCCCTGTTCGCCTCGGTGATCAAGAGGTTCGCGTCAGGTCCCGGTCCCCGGGTGACGCAAACCTCTTGAT
>NZ_JBEZGJ010000332.1:0-3413 GCF_040649965.1 Micromonospora sp. NPDC048843 | reverse complement strand
GAGCTATGCCCGATTCGCGAGGCACCACAACTCCATGATCGACACGGGCGGGCGGGCGGGGGCGGGCCCGGCGGTCACGGGGCACGCGGGCGGGGCGCGGGCGGGGGCGTGGGCGAGGGGTGAGGTTTGTGGACTTGTTTACGGGTGGACTGTGGGGTGGGTGGGGCGGGGCCAGTGGGGGCGGTCGGCGTCGCGGAGGGCCGCGGTGCGGACGGCGGCAAGTTGACGCTCCACCTCGACGAACTGGTCCGCCGGCAGCGGGCCCCGGTGCAGCGCGGCGGCGTTCTCCTCGACCTGGGCGACAGTACGGCAGCCCGGGATCGGAATGGTGCGGCCGCTGCGCGCCCAGATCCAGCCCAACGCGCCCTGGGCGAGGGTGCGCCCGTCGGCGGTGAGCGCGGCACGGACCGCGCCGACCCGGCGCAGCCACTCCGGTGCCGGCCGACCACCCCGGAACCACTCCAACCAGCCCGGGGTCAGCCCGCGTACGTCGTCGCGGGGCAACGTCGACGCGGCCGTGTACTTGCCGGTGAGCAGCCCCATCCCGAGTGGGCCCCGGTTGATGCTGGCCAGGTCGTACTTGTCGCAGACGGCGAGCAGCTCGGGAGCGTCGCGCAGCACCGACAGGGCGTGTTGCACGGCGGTGGCACCGGCGGCGGCGTGCCCGAACGCGGCGGCCCGGTCGGTGCGGTCGGTGCTCCACCCGTACGCGCGGATGAGGCCCTCGGCCACCAGGTCCTCGCAGGTCCCGATCAGCGCCTGCGCCCTCGGCACCGACAGGTCGGCCAGGTGCAGCTGATAGAGGTCGATCCGGTCGGTGCCCAGCCGGCGCAGTGAGGCGGCCACGGCACTGCGCAGGTACGCGGGCGACGCGTCCTCACCGGTGGCCTGCCGGCCGGCCTCGTCGAAGGTGTAACCCCACTTGGTGGCGATCACGGCGTCGTCACGGCGACCGGCGAGCGCGCGTCCGAGCACCCGCTCACCGTGCCCGGCCCCGTACGTGTCGGCGGTGTCGAAGAGGGTGATGCCCAGATCAAGTGCCCGGCGTACCGCCCGCACCGACTCGTCGTCGTCGACAGCGCCCCAGCCCAGTGGCTGGGTACCCTCCGCCCAGGGCCCGCCGATCGCCCAGCACCCCATGCCGAGGGCGCTGACCTCGATGCCGCTGCGCCCCAACACCCGTGTCGTGACTGCCATCGGCCGATCGTGCCACCTTCGGCAGGCCGGGGCGTAGCAGATCCGCGGGCGGACACGCGGGTGCACGGAGACGGTCACGGTGCGGCATGATCAACGCCATGCGGCGGCTCGGGGTGGACATCGGCGGAGTGATCATCGAGCCGGCCGATGGCGACGCGGACACGTCGTTCTTCGGCGCGCACTACCTGCGCACCCCGGCCGTCGTCGGGGCGTTCGACGCGCTCGCGGCGCTCGGCCCGGCGTTCGACGAGGTGCACCTGGTGTCCAAGTGCGGGGAGGCCACCGAGCGGCGTACCCGGGAGTGGCTGGCCCACCATGACTTTCCGGCCCGCACCGGCATCCCGGTCGAGCGGGTGCACTTCTGCCGCACGCGACCGGACAAGGCACCGATCGCCGGACGCCTCGGCCTCACCCACTTCGTGGACGACAAGCTGGAGGTGCTCGGCTATCTCGACTCGGTGCCGCACCGCTTCCTGTTCCGGCCCCGAAGGGCCGAGGTCGCCGCACACGCCGCGATGCTGCCCCGCGTACGCCGGGTGGAGAGCTGGTCGGAGCTGACCCCGCTGCTGCGCGCCGACTAGCCGGACCGGTGCGGAGGCCGCGCGACCGGCGCGGCGCGGCCGGCGGGCGTCAGGACGGCCAGGCGCGGGCGAGCAGGTCGCGGGTGTCGCCGAGCAGCTGCGGCAACACCTTGGTGCGGCCGATCACCGGCATGAAGTTCGCGTCGCCGCCCCAGCGCGGCACCACGTGCTGGTGCAGGTGCGCGGCGATGCCGGCGCCGGCCACCCCGCCCTGGTTCATGCCCAGGTTGAAGCCGTGGGCGTTGCTGACCTTGCGGATCACCCGCATGGCGGTCTGGGTGTACGACGCCAGCTCGGTGGTCTCCGGCACGTCCAGGTCGGTGTAGTCGGCGACGTGCCGGTAGGGGCACACCAGCAGGTGCCCCGGGTTGTACGGGTAGAGGTTGAGCACCACGAAGACGTGCTCGCCCCGGGCCACCACCAGGCTTTCCTCGGGCGGCAGCTTCGGCCCCCGGCAGAAGGGGCAGCCGGTCGGCTTCTCGTAGCCCTCGGCCGGGCGGTCCTCGCCGGAGATGTAGGTCATCCGGTGTGGCGTCCAGAGCCGCTCCAGGCCGTCCGCCATGCCGTCACTGTCCGTGTGCCGTTCCACCCCTGTCACGAGCCGATCCTACGGAGCCCCGCGGGCACGCCGCGACACCCGCCTTGGGGAAACCCGGGACTGCAAGTTCTTGACGGATCAAAGCCGAAGTATGAAACTTCCATGCATCCACGTACTTCCATGCATTGATGGAGGGCTACATGTTCCGACGGCTCGGCAGGTTCCTCGCGGCACTGGCGTTGACCGCCGCCACCACAGTGGCCGGCGTCACCCTCACTGCCGGCGCGGCCCAGGCGGACGGCTGCTACACCTGGGGACGCACCCTGTCCCAGGGGGCGTCCGGCGAGGATGTCCGACAACTCCAGATCCGGGTCGCCGGCTACCCCGGCTACGGCGCGGTGCTCACCCTCGACGGCGCGTACGGCCCGGCCACCCGATCGGCGGTGATCCGCTTCCAGCAGGCGTACGGGCTGCCCGCCGACGGCATCGCCGGCCCACAGACGTTCAACAGGCTCTACGCCCTCCAGGACGACGACTGCACCCCGGCCAACTTCAGCTACCCCGAGCTGAACAAGTGCAACAGCGACTGGTCCGGCGGCGCCGTCTCGGCGAGCACCGCCCGGTTCAACGCGCTCGTCTCGATGTGGAAGCTCCAGGCCATGCGGCACGCCCTCGGCGACGTGTCCATCGCGATCAGCAGCAGCTTCCGCAGCTACGCCTGCAACAGCGCCGTCGGCGGCGCGTCGAACAGCAGACACCTCTACGGCGACGGGGTGGACCTGGTCGGCTCCCCGTCGTTCTGCCGGCTGGCGCAGCAGGCCCGCAACCACGGCTTCGGGCAGATCCTCGGCCCCGGCTACCCCGACCACAACGACCACACCCACGTGGCAGCGGTCGGAGGCTGGTCAGCGCCGAACTGCGGCATCTGACCCCGTAGGCCGCCGCCCGCGCCGGCGCGTCCGGGCGAAGATTGATCACGCTCGAACATGGAAGTAGTGGCCTCCCCCCCCGGGGGGGCCACAAAATACAGGGTCGAGCACCAAAATTCGGCAAACGCGCCGCCCCCCCCGCGTAACCGCGGCGGCGGCGGGGGGGGC
>NZ_JBEZGJ010000331.1:0-3454 GCF_040649965.1 Micromonospora sp. NPDC048843 | reverse complement strand
GCCTAGGTCACGAGGCGTCTCGTCCACTTTGATCGGCTGTGCTCATCGTCGGGATCAATACAACGCCAAGTGTTGAACGCTTACTCCTGTGGCGGCCACGCCGCCGACGAGACCGTCGCCGTGCCCGAGGCCCAGCCCGCCGAGGGTGTCGTCGACACCGAGGGAGCTGACGACCCCGCCGAGCTGACCGTGGGTGCCGGAGAGGGCACCACCGGTCAGGTCGCCGCCGATCAGATTCGAGTCAGTGACGCCGAGCAGACCACTCGGGTCGCCGACGGTGCCGGTGACATCCCCGAGCACCGGGTCCGCGATCGCGTCCACCGGCTGCACCACGTCGGCGTCGAGGGTGTGCGCCACGTCGGAGACACCGGCCAGGTCGGTGTCGAGGCCGTACGGACCGACACCCAGACCGATGCCCGGCAGCACGGTGACCCCGGCGGCGGCGGTCGACGGGTCGACAGCGATGGCGCCGAGCACGCCGGCCTTGACGTCCACGCCACTGGGCGAGCTGGTGACGCTGATCTGCTGCGCCACGCTCTGCAACTGACCCACCACGTCGGTGGTGTCGGTGAGAAGCGGGTCCAGCCCGAGCTGCCCGACCGGCGAGGCCAACGGCGCGAGGCCCGCACCCGGCGCGTAGTCGACGACCAGCGGTACGACGTCCTGCACGTCCGCAGCGGTGATGTCGGTGAGCCCGGCGCCCCGCAACGCACCCTCGGGGTCGAGGTCGAAGGCCGACCGCGCGTCCGGGTTCGTCAGTAGGTCGAGCACGAAGTCGTGGAGCGTCTGCTGCGAGTCCATGTGCCGGTTCTCCTCGAATATGACATTGGCGGGGTGTCGTACGTCGACGGTGACGACGCTATTGCCGGGGCCCGCCCCCGGGCATCGGGGCTGAACCCGCATCCGGGCCGGTTGAACTAGGGGCTCCGCCACCTCGTACGTTAGGGGGACAGGGGGAAACCGTCCCGGCGAGATTAGGGTCCCGACCAGGGACTGATCTCTGGTACGAACGTAGGAGCCCGCGGGGTTCGCCGGGGGTGGGTCGTCGGTCAGCCGACGCCATCGCCACCGACCGGCCGACTCACGGGGAGAGACAGAGACGATGCCGTACGTCCTGGGGATAGACATCGGAAGCAGCAACACGGCCGCCGCCGTCGCACGACGACGCGGCGCGACCTGGACCCGGCCCGAGGCCGTCCCGCTGAGCGCCGGCTCACCTCTCATGCCGTCGGTGCTGTGCCTGGCCGAGGACGGTTCGCTGCGCGTCGGCGAGCCCGCGACCGACGACGGCAGCCGCACCACCCGGGACTTCGTCCACCGGATCGGCGACGACGTGCCGGTGCTGCTCGGCGGCGAGCCGTGCGCGCCGCAGACGCTGACCGCCGAACTGGCGGCGTGGGTGGTGGAGCGGGTCCACGCCCTGGAGGGCGGGGCGGCCGAAGCGATAGTGCTCAGCCACCCGGCGGGGTGGCGCCCCTACCGGCGGGAGGTGCTGCACCGGGCCCTGTCGGACCTCGGCCTACGGCACGTGACGTTGCTGCCCCGCACGGTCACCGTCGCCGAGAGCCACGCCGCTCGCGGGTTCGCGGGCAGCACCGCGGTGGTCTACGCCCTCGGGGGCAACAGTTTCGAGGCGGCGCTGGTGCGCCGCACCCCGCGCGGCACGTACGAGACGTTCGGCACCCCGCAGGGTCTCGACTCGATCGGCGGCGCCGACTTCGACGAGGCGCTCGCCGAGCATGCTCGTACCGTGCTGGCCCGGGAGTTGGCCGCCACCGGGCGTCGCGGGGCCCAGGCTGCTCTGCGGGGGCTGCGCGCGGAGTGTGACCGGGTCAAGCGGGTACTGACCGTCGACCTCACTGCCGACGTGGTGCTGACCCTGCCGAGCGGCCCGGCGCGGGTGCCGGTGACCCGGGCACAGTTCGAGGCCATGATCCGCCCGACGGTGCAGGCCACAGTCGACCTCCTGCTCCGGGCCGTACGCAGCGCCGACCTGACTCCGGCGCAGCTCGACGGCGTGCTGCTGGCCGGCGGCTCCACCCGGGTCCCGCTCGTGACCGAGCTGATCGGCGCGGCCCTCCCGGTGCCCGTCGAGGTGGAGCCGGACGCACAGTTGACCGCTGCCACCGGGGCGGCGATGGCCGCCTGTCAGGTGGTGTCACCACGCCCTCGCCAACCGCCGCCGGCCCGCGTTCCGGCACCGGTCAGCGGCGCCGGGCGAGCCACCCTCCCGGCACCACGCCGTGCCCATCACACCGTTCCGGGCGATCCGCCACCGCGGCCCCCGGTCCGGGTCCTCCCACTGGAACTGCCGAAGCCGTCCCGCCTGGCGCTGGCCCGCGGCCGCGGACGCGAAGGATAAGCCCGATGATCATGAATGACCTCGCCGCACCAGGGTTGACAGTGGACAAGGGGTTGCAGGCGCTGCTGGACACTGTCGCGCAGGACCCGACCGGCCCGCTCGCCGTCGGCGTCGCCGGCCCGGCCGGTCACGGAAAGACAGCGCTCCTCGCCGAGCTGGAGCGCATTCACCACCGCGCCGGGATCGCCGTCCGCACGACCGCCCCGGAGCCGGACGAGCCGGTCGACCCCGACACCGTGGTGCTCGTCGACGACGCGCACCTGCTCGACGACGCACGGACCGAGGCGCTGCTGCGTCTGGCCGCCGGCCGGCGACATCGGTTGGTGGTCGCCCACCGCCCGTGGCCCCGGTCAGCGGCGTTCAGTGAGCTGGTCGACGCCCTGCGGCGCGACGGGCAGGCAGTGCTGCTCACGCCGTTCACCCGGGAGCAGACCGCCGCCTATCTCGCCGCCACACCCGAGCTGGGCCGCGCCGCCGACCTGGTCGACTTCGTCCACACGCAGACAGCCGGCGTACCCCGGGACGTGGAACGGCTGGCCCACGGCCTGGTCGGCGCGGAGACCCGGACCGGCACCGTGGACCCACCCCGGTCCGTCATCCTCGAGTTCGGGCCGGACCTGGACGTCCAGCCCGCCGCGGTACGACGGCTGCTGCTCGCTCTCGCGGCCGGCGGGGCGCTGCCGGTGAGCATGCTCGGTGCGCTGCTGGGCCGGGACCCGGCGGGAGTGGACGAACTGATCGCCACGACCCGGGCGGCCGGGCTGCTCGGCGCGGACGGCCGGCTCGCACCGATCGTCCGGCGGGCCGTCGCGACGCTCAGCCCCAGCACCGAGCGGACAGCGGTCTGGCGGCGGCTCACCGAGTTGCAGCTCGCTCGGGGTGGCGCGGTGCTGCCGCTGGTCCGCTCGCTGCTCGCGGTCGGCGCGCTCGGCGACTGCCCGGCCGCGACACTGGCCGCCGCGGCGGACGAGGCGCTGGCCGACGAGCCGGCGTTCGTCCCGAGATACTGGTAGAACTCCCTGTTCGGCAGCGCGTAGAAGAACGCGATCACCGCGACCAGCAACGCCCAACGCACCCAGCGTGGCGCGCCGC
>NZ_JBEZGJ010000330.1:0-3519 GCF_040649965.1 Micromonospora sp. NPDC048843 | reverse complement strand
CGACGGGCGCTGCACGCTGCCGGCGTACCCACAGTGGTGCACGGTGAGGATCTGCCCCTGCACCTGCAACCCGCGGTCGCGCCGCTGCTGCTCCTACGCGATCCGGTTGGATCAGGGGCAGGTCGGACACGATGTCCTCCCCCTTCCGCCGTCAGTCAGTGAAGATCGACTTTTTCTGGTTCTCGATGGACGAGGTGAGCCCGCCGATGTCCTTGGGGTTCTTGATGAACTGCTGGAGCGCCGGGATGATCACCGTCGAGGCGAAGTCCGGCCGGGTGTCCCGGTCGAGGAACTGGGCGATCTCGGTGGCCGACCCGACCAGTTCGGCCGCCTTCTTCTGCAGCGCGGTGTAGCCGCTGACGTCCGCACTGGTGTTGGCGACCAGGGTGGCCGGGTCGTTCTTGACGGTGATGTCGCCGGCGTCCTTGCCACCGAAGTACTCCAGCAGCTTGCGCGCGTTGTCCTCGTTCTTGGGCTTGCGGGCCATCATGTAGCCGTCGATCGGCGCGTCCAGCGCCTTGGCGCCGATGGCCGGGTCGATCTCGGGGAAGGTGAAGAAGTCGAGGTCGTTCTGCTCCTCGTTGCTGAACTGCTGACCGACGAAGAGGCCGAGCAGGTACATGCCGCTCTTCTTCTGCTGCAACGACTGCGCGGCCTCCTGCCAGGTGCGGCCGAGGCTGTCCGGCTGGTGCGCGGGGAGCAGGCCGGCCCAGGTGTCGAACACCTTCTTGACCTTGTCGGAGGTCCAGGCCTCCTTGCCGGCCATCAGGTCGATGTGGAACTGGTAGCCGTTGATGCGCAGGTTGAGGATGTCGAAGGTGCCCATCGCCGGCCAACCGTCCTTGTCGGCGAAGGCGATGGGGGCGAGGCCGTCCCTCTTCATCTGCGCGGTGAGCGCGGTGAGCTGGTCCAGGGTGGTGGGCACCTGGTAGCCGTACTGCTGCCACACCGACTTGCGGTAGAACATCGCCCAGGGGTAGTACGACGCCGGTACGAAGTACTGTTTGCCGTCGTCGCCGGTGGATGCCTTCTTGAAGGCGTCGGAGTAGCCGGAGAGCTTGCTCCACACGTCACTGATGTCGCTGGCCAGGCCCTTCTGCGCGAAGAAACGCATCCGGTAGCCGGCGAACCAGGTGAACACGTCGTCCGGCTTGCCCTGTAGGTAATTGTTGATGTTCTCCTGGAACGTGTTGTGGTCGACCGTATTGACCGCCACCTGCACACCGGACGAGGTCTTGAAGCCGTCGGTGACCTTGACCAGGACGTCCTTCGGCTTCGGGTCGGACTGGTTCGAGCCGAGCGACACGTCCTTGCTGGACCCCCCGGAGCCGGAGTCGTCGCCGCAGCCGGCGAGCAGGCCGGTGCCGAGCAGCGCGCCCGTACCGGCTGCGCCGGCCAGCAACGATCGTCGGTTGATGCCGGCGACTGAGGGCGGTACGAGCCGAGCAAGGTACTCGGCTTGGGATTGGGGACGGGACATCTGTGCCTCCTGCGGATGAGAAGGAGCTACGCCCAAGGGCCTCAGGGGTGGTGAAGGCCGGTCCAGCGTCGCGATCACACATTGAGATCCACCGAGAATCCACATTGGCGAACACGAACGGCCATTGGGGCCTCAAGCTACCCTGCGGTCGGGCGCTGTCAAGAGGGCAGTTCGCCTCTGATAACCCAGTCGTGACACGGCCGTTACCTGGTAAACGTTGGAACGAAGCTCGATGTTGGAACCTGTTGACTTCCGCGGTCCGACGGGTGCACCCTCAGCTGTCATGCGGCGATGGCAGGGTGACAGCATCTATTTCGGCGGCGACTACAACCCCGAGCAGTGGCCCGAGGAAACCTGGTCCGAGGACGTCGACCTGATGCGCCAGGCCGGGGTCAACCTGGTCTCCGTCGGCATCTTCTCCTGGGCGTTGCTGGAGCCCGCCCCGGGGCGTTTCGAGTTCGGCTGGCTGGATCGGGTGCTGGACCTGCTGCACCACGGTGGCATCCAGGTCGACCTGGCCACCGCCACGGCCAGCCCGCCGCCGTGGTTGGCCCACGGGCACCCGGAGACGCTGCCCCGCCGAGCCGACGGCGCGATCCTCTGGCCGGGTGGACGACAGGCGTACTGCCCCAGCTCACCGGTGTTCCGCGAGCGGTCGCTGGAGTTGGTACGCGCTGTCGCCGGCCGGTACGCCGAGCATCCCGCCGTGGTCATGTGGCACGTCTCCAACGAGCTGGGCTGCCACAACGCGCACTGTTACTGCGATGTGAGCGCCGAGGCGTTCCGCGGCTGGTTGCGCGAGCGCTACGGCGACCTGGACCGGCTCAACGACGCCTGGGGGACCGCGTTCTGGAGTCAGCGCTACGGCGACTGGGCCGAGATCAACCCGCCGCGCACCGTGACGGCCTTCGCCAACCCCACCCAGCAGCTCGACTTCCTGCGCTTCTCCTCGGACGAGCTGCGCGCCCAACTGCGCGCCGAGCGCGAGGCACTGAAGGCGCTTGTTCACCAGCCGATCACCACCAACTTCATGATCGGCATGGACGTCAAGCACATGGACTACCAGTCCTGGGCTAACGATGTGGACCTGGTCTCCAACGACCACTACCTGACCGCGGCCGACCCGCAGGCGCACCTCGGGCTGGCGCTCGCCGCCGACCACACCCGGGGCGTCGCCGGCGGCGATCCGTGGCTGCTGATGGAGCACTCCACCAGCGCCGTCCAATGGCAGCCGCGCAACGTGGCCAAGCTGCCCGGGCAACTGCGCCGCAACAGCCTCGCGCACGTCGCCCGCGGCGCCGACGGGGTGCTCTTCTTCCAGTGGCGTGCCTCCCGGGCCGGCGCGGAAAAGTTCCACTCCGCGCTGGTGCCGCACGCCGGGCCGGACACCAAGGTGTTCCGCGAGGTCTGCCAGCTCGGCGCGGACCTCAAGGCCCTCGCGGAGGTACGCGGCAGTCGGGTGGACGCCGACGTGGCGATCCTGTTCGACTGGGAGGCGTGGTGGGGTGTCGAGTTGGATTCACACCCCAGCGTCGACGTCACCTACGCCGACCGGCTGAACGCCCTGTACGGCTCGCTCTGGCGGGCCGGAGTGACCGCCGACATCGTCCACCCGTCGACCGACCTCAGCGGCTACCGACTGGTCCTGGTGCCCACCCTCTACCTGGTCCGGGACGCCGACGTCGCCGCGCTGCACCGCTACGTCGAGGCCGGTGGCACCGCCGCGGTCACCTACTTCAGCGGCATCGTCGACGGCAACGACCACATCCGGCTGGGCGGCTACCCGGGCGCGTTCCGTGAGTTGCTCGGCGTCCGGACCGAGGAGTTCTTCCCGCTGCGCGAGGGCGAGCAGGTCCACCTCGACGACGGCAGTACCGCCGACGTGTGGACCGAGTGGGTGCACCCCGACGGCGCCGAGGTGCTTTCCTCGTACACCGATGGGCCCTTGCCGGGCGTGCCGGCGCTCACCCGGCACCGGGTGGGCGACGGCGCCGCCTGGTACGTCGGCACCCGGCTGGACGAGCCGGCCACCGACCGAC
>NZ_JBEZGJ010000329.1:0-3733 GCF_040649965.1 Micromonospora sp. NPDC048843 | reverse complement strand
GGTCCGCGCGGCCGTCGACTGTGGACAGCTGGCGCCACCACCCGGTGCTGAGCAACGCCTTGGCCCGATCCAGCTCGGCGGCGGTGACCGGCACTGTGGCCAGCTCGTCGACGACCTCGGCCAGCCCTTCGGCCAGCCGCTCGGCGCTCACTCCGGGGCGGGCGGTGGCGGTGGCGATCAGCGGTGCCGGGGCGTGTGCGAGGTCCACCCCGTACGCCCCGACCAGGTCCGGTTGCGCGATCCGCTCGCCGTCGGCGAGGCGCTGGTAGAGCCGGCTGCCCCGGCCGCTGCCCAGGATTGTGGCGAGCACGGTGATCACGTTGTATCCCGGGCTGCCGAACGGGTAGCTGCGGTGGGCGATGTAGACCCGTGGCGCCGGCACGTCGGCGCTCACCGACTCGACGGCCGTCTGCCCGGTGGCGGGCACGTTGCGGCCTTCCGGTGCCGGCGGGATGTCGTCGCGGGCGGGCAACGCGCCGAAGTACTTGTCGGCGAGCGCGAACACGTCGGAGGCGGTGGCGTCGCCGACCACTGTGAGCACCGCGTTGTTCGGCGCGTAGTAGGTCTGGTGGAACGCCTGGAAGGTGGCCAGGTCGGCGGCGTTCAGGTCGGCCATCGAGCCGATCGTCGCGTGGTGGTAGGGGTGCCCCGGCGGGTAGAGCAACGGCAGCAACCGCAGCCAGGCGTCGCCGTACGGCACGTTCTCGTAGCGCTGCCGGCGCTCGTTCTTCACCACGTCCCGCTGGTTGTCCAGCGTCTCCTGGGTGAGGGCGGGGACCAGGCCGCCCATCCGGTCGGCCTCCAACCAGAGCGCCAGCTCCAGGTGCTCGGCCGGGACCGTCTCGAAATAGTTGGTCCGGTCCGGGTTGGTGGTGGCGTTGAGCGAGCCACCGGAGCCCTGAATCAGCTTCATGTGCTCGGTCTTCGCCACGTTCACCGAGCCCTCGAACATCAGGTGCTCGAAGAGGTGGGCGAAACCGGTCTGCCCAGCCGGCTCGTGCCGGGAGCCGACGTCGTACCAGAGGTTGACGGCCACGGCGGGTGCGGTGCGATCCTCACTCACCACCACGCGCAGGCCGTTGTCCAGTCGGGACGTCTGAATGGGCCAGGGGTAACCGCTGTCGGGCATGCCCCCGACGCTATCCGATCTCGGGGGCGGAAAGGTGACGTGCCGTCGGTCGGCGAGCCGACCCGGGCGGCATCGGAGCCGCCGCGCGGGGTACCGGGAAGCAATGACCGCCACCCCGCCTCCGTCCCGGTCCGCCGGCCGGTCCGCCACCGCCGTCGAACGCCTCAGCACCGCACTCGGCCGGCTGCGCCGCGGCCGGCTACTGCATCCGGCCGGTCGCTCGTTCGTCGGCGAGACGGTGATCTGGGGTACGCCCGGACCGCCCACCGGGGTCGCTCTGCTGGACCACCCCGGTGGGTACCGGACCACCGTCCGGCTCTCCAAGGGGACGCCCACGCCCGGCAGTTGGCCCGACGTCCTGGGCCTCGCGCTGCGCCTGCACCGCGACGACGGCCGGCCTTTCGACCTGCTGGTCAGCTCCAGCGGCGCGGCCCCGGTGCTGCGGAACCTGCCGCTGCCCCGACGCCGCTTCACAGGCACGTACAGCACGATCACGTGCTATCGCGCGGGTCGGCGCCGCCTCTGGCTGGCCGCGCTGGCCGATCCCGACTCGGCCGACCTCGGTCGCAGCCTGGCCACGGCGGCCGCCGCGACCCGGACGGACACCCCGCGCCTGGTGCTCGCTGTCGCGTCGGCGGTGGGGCCGTGGCGGCTGGTCGGGCAGGTCAGTCTCGGTGCCCAGCTCAGCGCGGAGGAGGACGCGGCGCTCGCGTTCGACCCGGTGCGCAACCTGCCACCCGAACTGCGGGTGGCAGGTCCGCTGGCCTGGCTACGAGACCAGACCTACCGGGGGTCGCGCCGGGCCCGTGGGGCGACCGCTCAGTCCGGCGGTTCGACCGCCACCACTGTCTGATCCGAGGTACGACGTTCCAGCACCGTGTCCGGGGCGGCGTTCTGGTCCCCCTCGCGGATGTCCGACTCGGCGAGGATGGCCTCCGCCTGCGCCTCCGGGTCGTCACTGCCCACCGCCTTCTCCTCGGGCAGGAGGTGGTGCGCGCGGGACTCCACCCGGTCCTGATCGCTCTGCTCGTGTGTCATGGCACCCCTGTTACCCCGACCGCGCCCCCGGCACGCGATCTTCGCCCCGCATCTTGGGACGACAGGACGGGTGACCGCGTCCGGTCGGGTACGCTGGCCCGGTGACGCGTTCCTATCGATGGTTTAGGCAGCCGGCTCGCACGCCGGTGACTTCACCATGAACTGACGTCACCACGGACCGAGCCGGCTGGGCAGGAGCTGTCGTTCCTGCCCTTTTGCGTACGAGCAGCCGGCTCGTCCCGGGCACCGGCCCCGGGCACGGTCGGCGGAAGGATGCCCACCGTGACGACCCCGGAGACCGATCGGGTCAGCGATCAGCGGATCGACCGTGTCGTGCCGCTGACCACGCCCGCCCTGCTGCACCACGAGTTGCCCCTGGACGCCCCGCTCGCGTCGGCCGTGTTGACCGGCCGCCGCGCTGTCGGTCGCGTGCTGGACCGCGAGGACGACCGCCTGCTGGTGGTGGTCGGTCCCTGCTCGGTGCATGACCCGGCCGCCGCCCTGGACTACGCGCAGCGTCTTCGGACGGCAGCCGACCGGCTCGCCGACGACCTGCTGATCGTCATGCGGGTCTACTTCGAGAAGCCACGCTCGACTGTCGGTTGGAAGGGCCTGATCAACGATCCCGGCCTGGACGGCAGCGGGGACGTCAACACCGGCCTGCGGCTGGCCCGTGCGCTGCTGCTCGACGTGCTCCGCCTCGGCCTGCCGGTGGGTTGCGAGTTCCTCGACCCGATCACCCCGCAGTACATCGCGGACACGGTGGCCTGGGGCGCGATCGGTGCCCGCACCGTGGAGAGCCAGGTGCACCGCCAGCTCGCCTCCGGCCTGTCCATGCCGATCGGCATGAAGAACCGCCCGGACGGCAGCATCGGCACGGCAGTGGACGCGATCCGCGCCGCCGGGGTGCCGCACGTCTTCCCCGGCATCGACTTCTCCGGCACCCCGGCGATCATGCACACCCGGGGCAACACCGACGGGCACCTGGTGTTGCGCGGTGGGGGCGGCCGGCCCAACTACGACGCCGAGTCGGTCGCCGGGGCACTCGACCTGCTCCGCGCCGCCGACCTGCCGGAGCGGCTGGTGATCGACGCCAGTCACGCCAACAGCGGCAAGGACCACCGCAACCAGCCGCTGGTCGCCGCGGACGTGGCCGCCCAACTGGCCGCCGGCCAGCGTGGGATCACCGGCGTGATGCTGGAGTCCTTCCTGCTGCCCGGCCGGCAGGAGCTCGACCCGACCCGGGAGCTGGAGTACGGCCGGTCGGTCACCGACGCCTGCCTGGGCTGGGACGACACCGCCGAGGTGCTCGACCACCTCGCCTCGGCCGTGCGGGCCCGCCGGGCCACCCTGTCGACGACTGTGTGACCGCCGACACCACTACCCACGGAACACGAGCGGGGGCCGGCTCGTTGACAGGGGTGTCGGTGTGTCCAGTGTCCCCGGGCCTCACCTAAATAGCCTTCGCGGAATACCGTCCGGCTGGAGCCGCGTAGTGCCACTCGCCGAGAGGCGACCTGCACACCGACACCAGCGCCGCCCCCGGCCTTGTGGGCCGGGGGCGGC
>NZ_JBEZGJ010000328.1:0-3775 GCF_040649965.1 Micromonospora sp. NPDC048843 | reverse complement strand
TCGACGACGGCGACATCGCCGCCATCGCCTAACCACCCCACCTGGCCAAAACCAGCCATCGACCGAATCGCGAACGGTGCCGTGCCCGAGCTCAGACGACGGTGCAGGACGCGCCGTTGAGAGTGAACGAGGACGGTCGGGCGTTGTCACCGGTGTGGGTGGCCTGGAAGCCGAAGCTCACCGAGCCGTTGGCGGGGATGCCGCCGTTGTAGGCGACGTTGCGGGCCGTCACCTGCCCCGAACTGGGCGAGTAGGTGGCGTTCCAGCCCGAGGTGATGGTCTGCCCACCCGGCAGGGTGAAGACCACTGACCAGCCGTTGACGGCGCTGGTGCCGGTGTTCGTGACCGTGATGTTCTCGGTCAAACCGCTGTTCCAGGCGTTGACGGCGACTGTCACCCGGCAGGCGCCGGAAGCCGGCGGCGGGGTGGTCGGCGGTGGCGTGGTGGGGGGTGGCGTGGTGGGGGGTGGCGTGGTCGGGGGCGGCGTGGTCGGGGGCGGCGTCGTGGGGTCGGTCAGTCCGAAGAACGCGATGGCGGACGCGGCCATGCCGCCGGAGGGCAGGCTGTGTCCGGCCCCCTGGATGCTGTACGCCTCGACCTGGACGGTGCCACCGCTGTCGGCGTACCGACGCCGGTTCCAGTTGGCCTGGGGCGTGTCGGTGGAGGTGGGTGTCTGGCTCAGCCCGAACACGTTGGTCCACTGCTCGATCGCCTCCTGCAACAGCGAGTACGGCACGAGCGTGTCGTTGGTGCCGTGCCACAGCTGCACGCGCGGGCGGGGCCCTGAGTAACCGGGGTACGCCTGCCGGACCGCGTCGCCCCACTGCTGCGGGGTCCTGTTCATGTTTCCGCCGGTGCACTGGCTGCTGGTGGGCGGAAAGTCCGCCGCGTTGGCGAAGCAGTTGAAGGGCACGCCCATGAACGCGGCGCCGGCCTTGAACAGGTCGGGGTGGAGGGCGAGCATGTGGTTGGTCATCATGCCGCCGGACGAGCTGCCGGTGGCGTAGACCCGCTCCGGGTCGGCCGCGTACTGCTGCTGCACGTACCGGACCATCGAGACGATCGACACCGGGTCGCTGCCGCCGCCACGACGCTTGGCGGCTTCCGACCAGACGTCGAAGCAGTTGCCGAACCCGGCCTGCTGGGTGGCGGACGGGTAGATCACGATGTACCCGTAGCGGTCCGCGAGGCTGGCGAACTCGCTCCCGGAGTAGAAGCCGGGGCCGGACCCGCCGCAGCCGTGCATGGCCACCACGACCGCCGGCCGGGCCGGGCGGTTGTCCGGCACGTAGACGTGCATGCGCATCCGGCCCGGGTTGTCACCGAAGCTGGTCACCTCGGTCAGTGACGCCGCATACGCGGGCCCGACGGTGGGGGCCACCAGGCCGGCCGCCACCAGTGCCGCGGCCAGGGCGAGTAGCAGTTTCCTTCTGATTCTCAACGGACGACTCCTTCGATTGCCTGTGCAGGCTGGATTGGCCGTGCGACCCGGTCGCGGTGTGCCCGACTCCCGCGGTGATCGCACGATGCCCGCTACCTGTGGCTCGCCCAGCCCGGCTTCGGATGGCGTCGCGTGGCAGTTAGTGTTCCCGCCGAGCCAGGAAGTGTCAATCGAAAGCCTTCGATTTACGGGGAGTGGTGGCCGTCCGTCTACAGTCGTCGTGCCGTCCCCGAGCAGCGCGGAGCGCCTGTGGCAAGTCCTTTCGACATTGACGACATCTATCCGGACGACGGAGACCAGCCACTGCGGCTGCCCCGCCGGCAGGTCGGTAGCTCGCCCCAAGGCGTCGCGGTGACCCTGCTGGCGGACTACACGCTGCGGACCCGGGTCGCCCTGCCGTCCGCGGCCATCGTCGCGCTGCTCGGGGAGACCGGCGTGACGACGGCCGGAGCGCGGACCGCGATCAGTCGGTTGGCCCGCCGTGGTGTGTTGGAGGGCAGTCGACTGGGGCGGCGCAGCTCCTACCGGCTCAGCCGCGCCGCCGCCGCCAACCTTTCCGCCGGCGGGCAGTGGATTCTCGCCGCCAGCACCTCGACGGCGCTGTGGGACGGGTGTTGGACGATCGTCGCCTTCTCGCTGCCGCAGGATCACAGTACGCAGCGCCGAGCCCTGCGGGCGCAACTCCGGTGGCTCGGCTACGCGCCGCTGTACGACGGTCTCTGGATCTCGCCGCAGGAGCTGACTCCCGCGGCTCGGGCCGAGCTCGACCGGCTCACCCTCGGCGCCGTGACGGTGTTTCGCGGGCGGCAGAGCGCGCTCGCCTCGGCCACTCACCGTGCGCCGATCGAGGCTTGGGACATCGAGGCGATCGGTCGCAGCTACGACGCGTTCCTCCGGCGCTGGACGCCGCTGTTGTCCGGGGTGCTGTCCGGGCAGATCGACGGCGCCGCCGCGGTGCGGGCCCGTACCGAGGTGATGGACACCTTCCGGCGTTTTCCCGTCCTCGATCCGCAGTTGCCAGTGGAGCTGCTTCCACGGGACTGGCTCAGGCGTCCGGCGCGGGAGTTGTTCGCGGCCGTTTACGACGGCCTGGCCACACCCGCCGAGCGACACGTCCGAGCGGTCGTCGAGCGCTTCGCCGACGCCGCGCAGCCCGGCATCGCCGCCCACACCACAGCCGAACTGGTCGCCGGAGTGCGCGCCGACGTGGATCCGGCGCAGCCGTCTCCGAGTGGCTCCGACACCGGGTGCTCGTGAACGGTCAGGAGTCGCGGCCACGACTGTGAGCGATAACAGGGTTGCCCTCCGGCGTGGCCCGAGCGGTGCGGTGGTACGACTCTTCCGCTGGTCGCGCGGCGGCTGAGCACTGTTGCACTGGGCGTTTGGTGCCGGGCGAAACGCGGCGTTCCGGGAGATCGGCGTGAACGGCCCGTTACGTCTTGACGAACGGCATGTTATCGCTCACTCTCGATATAGAGGACGATCGTTCCCGTGGCTCACCGGGCGAGCCGCACGGGTCGTACCTCGGATCACGACGTCCGCAAGGGCATGCGGCCGTCACCTCGGGACCGGCGGTCGCCGGCGACAGCCCTCTCGGACCAACCGCGCGTGCTGATGCCGGGTGGCCAGGAAGACCGTTCCGATCGGTCGCCCCGAGTGAAGTGGCACATCACCACCACCGATGCAACCACTGAAAAGGAACGCCATGAAACCCATGAGAACGATGCTGGCGGCGGCGACCATCGCCGTCGCCCTCACCACCGGTATGACGGTGGCGCTGACTCCCGCATCCGGTGCCGGCACGACCTTGAAGGCGGCCGCCGCCGAGAAGGGCCGCTACTTCGGCGCCGCCGTCGCGACCGGCAAGCTCTCCACCAGCGCCTACACGACGATCTTGAACCGTGAGTTCAACAGTGTCGTGGCCGAGAACGAGATGAAGTGGGACGCCACCGAGCCGCAGCAGGGCCAGTTCCGGTACACCGGTGGTGACCGTCTGGTCAGTCACGCGCAGGCCAATGGCATGAGTGTGCGAGGCCATGCGTTGTTGTGGCACCAACAGGAGCCGGGCTGGGCGCAAAGCATGTCGGGCAGCGCGTTGCGCAGCGCGATGATCAACCACGTCACCCAGGTCGCCTCGTACTACCGGGGAAAGATCCACTCGTGGGATGTGGTGAACGAGGCGTTCGCCGACGGTGGTAGCGGCGGGCGTCGGGATTCGAATCTGCAGCGCACCGGTAATGACTGGATCGAGGCGGCGTTCCGGGCGGCGCGGGCGGCGGATCCGGGTGCGAAGTTGTGTTACAACGACTACAACACCGACGGGATCAACGCGAA